>JBHELT010000085.1:0-48977 GCA_046262935.1 Actinomycetota bacterium
GTCCCTAGCCCTCGAGGCTTTCAGCGGCACCAACGCAAACACCGACATCGATCTGTCGTTGGCTTTGAACGAGCTTCGTCTGAACGGACGCGACTACGCTGACGATGCCGCTTTATGGGAAGAACTGGAAGGCGGGTCTGCATACTCCAAGAGCCCTGCCCCAAAGCAGCGTCGGATCGCCCCCTGGGCAGCGGGTTTGGTCGTTTTCGCCTTGGTCTCGATCGCGTCGATGGTCCTTATCAGTTCGCATGCTAAGCCCGGTTCTGCCTTCCGAGGGATCAGGATGAGCATCGAAGGTATCCGAGTCGCAACCGCAGGATCGCACGTCGCCAAAGCAGAATCGCTCACTCGCTCGGCAGCTTCAAGACTTGGCGAACTCCGATCGATGTCAGCGACCGATCCCGAGATGCCCCGAACCATGATTGAGATGGCTGCCGCCGATTCATCTGCCGTTCGCCAACTGATCGCGTCGCGCGCTGATGAAAGGCGGATCCTGGCGGCTGGCACCCTTAATGCGATCGCGACGAGTCAACAACGGTTCCTTGCCGGGATCTATACCTTCGTTCCCGCCAGTCTTACAACTGTGCTCGCAAGGGCCTTTACCGCGAGCAGCGATGCAGTCCGAGTCACGGCATCCATACTCGATCCCGATGGGCAAGATTCGCTCAACCAGCCAAGCTCACCTCAAAACGCCTCGCCTGTTTCGTCAAGCGGCGGCGCCAAGGTCCGTCGTAGGCCATCAGCAATGGTGAGCCGTTCGGTTGGCACGCAGGTCGGGGGCCCTCAAGGTCAGGCCTCAACGAACACCGGCTCGGGATCTTCGAACGAACCGCCGCCGCCAAGGTGCGAAACGTCAGCCGGCGACATCTGCTTGAAAGCCCCAACCCTGCCGCAGGTGCCCTGATATGTACTCCAGTTACTTGAAGGACCAGCCCGATGGCCGCTAGTGTCGCGATGGTTTCGATAAAGGCTCAGCTGGTCGGGCTAAAGGCGCGCCTGTCATTTCTGTTGGTGCTCTTGGTGGTAACGACACTTGCACCGGCGCATTCCGCGGCCACCATCGTGCGGGCTGGGGGCCCAGTCGTTAACAAAGATGGCCAGGCATTTTGCACTTTCAACTTCATCTTCCGATCCGGTTCAACATATTTCGTAGGAACGGCCGCTCATTGCAGCGAAAACTCCTCTGCGCTGTCACCTGGTGACAGGGTTCGCTCAGGGGACCCGGCCGCCTTTCTTGCCACGAGGACCAACATCCCAACCCAGCCACCTTACGCCCCGGCCATAGGCACCGTTGCCGCAGTAGATAACGGCATCGACTTCGCCCTCGTTCGATTGGATACCGGCGTTACCGCCGACCCGTCGATCCCTGTTTGGGGACACCCGAGCGGCACTGCCAATAGGAACAAGGCGGCGGTGGGTACACCGATAACCATGTATGGCTATGGACTGGGACCCGGCGAAACAGCTGCATCAAGAGCCAGAGCTGGGATCCTTGTCAGCTACGAAAATGGCAATCAAACAGCCGACGTTCCGGCGACTCCGGGAGATTCAGGCGGACCCATCCTTCTACAGAGCGGTGAAGCTGCCGGGATCGTGACCAACGTCGGAACTTCATCTCATACAACTGAGATGGGGCCAACCATCGAAGCCATCCTGCAGTCGATGACAACGCACGGTTATTCACTGACTCTTTTGTAGGACAACACTCCTTATCTTTGCTCGGACCTGACACGGTTCAAGTCACATGGTTCAAGGGCTCAAAGCAGTTATCATGCAGCCGTGCTCAATCGCTTCCGGCGCCGCCGAGTCGCCGACGATGTCGAGGCAACGGCTGAATATCTCCGAGGCTTGGGCGCTCACATCGGGCAGGGAGTATTTCTTGCAGCCGAGATCTTCGTTGAAACGGAGTGGGCGCCGCTACTGACCATCGAGGATGGGGTTGTAATCGGACGCGGTTCGCGGATGATCCTGCATGACTCTTCGCTGACCAATGTTTCTGGTGGCCCGACCAAGGTAGGGCCGATAACACTGCGCAAAGAGTGCTATCTCGGCCATTACATAACCGTCTTGCCGGGAGTTGAGATCGGCCACCATGCGATCGTCGGCGCCGCATCCGTTGTGACTAAAGACGTGCCCCCCGAGACCGTTGTGGCCGGGACGCCTGCGCGGCATATCTGCACGATCCAGGAACTCGCCGAACGGTTTGAGACCGATAGCCATGACCCAGCCAGCAAGTTCCGATACTGGGACATCAAGCCGTGGCGAAGCCACCTCAGCAAACTCTCGACCGCCGCGCATGATGCTCAATTCAAAGAGTTCATAGCCAAGTTCTACCCCTAGAGCTCAGCGACGGGCCATCGCCACCTTTCAAGCGGAACAAGCAGAAGAAGATTCTTTTTCGGGTATAGGCAGGACTTTCGGCATATTCCGTCGAAAGGTTACGTATGTCGCGCGCGTCGGGCCAGCGAACACGAGTTTCGCTCACCTTCTTGCTTCTATCGAGCAGCATCCTTTGGGGATCGTTTACCCCTAGTGCCTCAAATGCCTCCGACCCCGTCGACTGCGATGCGCCCCCAACCAATCCTCAGACTTTCACGCTGGATTGGGACGTCCGAGATGGGCAGAACGGCTGGTGCGCCGGGCAAAGGCAAGAAGATGAGTACTCCAACCCCGCCTTCAACCTGAAGATGGCAACCGCCGCGCCTTCGATGTATGAGCAGGGGATCGCCAATCAGACTTCCCAGCCGACCAGGCTTAAGTTAACGGGTTCCCAGCTGGTGCCTGGGCCATCTGCCGGAGATCCATTCCGGCTCGCCGCCGATTGGCAGAGCGCCGGAAGGGGAAGAGTCACACCCATCTCCTTCATCTCGTCATTCACCGGTGCCAAACTCGAAGGTGAGATCTGGCGGCCCCCAGCCTCTGTTGCGGGACCTTATCCAGGAGTGATCGTGGTTGGCGGTGGCACCCAACAATGGCGTCAGCTCTACTACTGGGCGGCTCAGGGACTAGCCGAGGGTGGTTATGAGGTCTTGACCTACGACCCCCAAGGCCAGGGCTCCTCCGAGACTTTTCCGCATACCGACGACGGCTCGTCGTTCTGCACTTCCAGGGGATGTCCAGGGCAATTTCCGCCATCGGACACCAACGTTGAATTCGCCGTTCGCGATGCGATCAAGTTCTTCATATCGACTGCGACCTCGGCCTATGCCAGCCCGACCCCAAACAACGCCGGGACCAATCTTTATAACCCCGAGTTCGCCTCCTTGAACCACACGGTCCTTGACTCGAGCGGGCGTTTGCCGATCGGTTTGGCCGGTCACTCCCTCGGGGGCGCCGACGCTCAGGTGGTGGGCCAGGCAGACCCGAGGATCTCAGCGATCGTCGCCTGGGACGCTTCGATATTCCTCACCAACATCCCACCAGAAAACGCCCTCGCTAACGCCCACGCGCCCACCTTAGAACTCACCCCTGACTACAGCGACTTCCCCACTTGGAACTCCGCTCCGCCTGACGCCTATTCCAAACAACTTGGGATCCGGCAATTGCGCCAACTGTGCCTCGATGGCAAGCAGTGCCTCGACCTCATGCAGGTCAACTTAAGAGCTGGAACACACGCCGAATGGACCTATTTCCCCTACTTGAGGCCGGCAAGCCGCCTAGGTGAGCGCGTTTCGATGTACTACACGCGGGCCTGGTTCGACGCCTATTTGAAAGGTGCTCTATCCCCCGCTGCTCACACAGCGGCCATCGCCAAATTGCGGGCCTCTGTCTTCGATGACTCCGCCGATGTCTCTTCGATCGGGTCTGGCATGGCCGACGCTTCCAACCCTTCGATCAACCGTCCGTACAAGATCGCTGGCATGCCTGTGCACAACCGCATCTCTTTCTACTTCGCTTCCAGTTATTGGCTGAAAGATGGCGCAACTTATACGTGCGAAAACATGTTTGCGGGCTGCTAACCCAGACATTTACACGATCAGCAGCCACCGTTCGCTCAAGACCACTTCGCGCTAGAAGCTGCGAAACCCCTGAGATCAGGAGGTTCGGGGGTGCCCTGCGTTTGTTATGCGGGTGGCGCTTCCCCCTGAGGGTGCGGCTGCTTTCTCTTCTTAACTAGCCCCAAGATGCTGATCGCCAGAGCGATCACCGAGGGCGACAGTGTCTGAGAAGTTAGCCGAAGACTAAGTGCCGCCCTTCCCCACCCTCCGGTTCGCCCTTGCAGGGGGACTTGAACATGGCCGCTGAGCCGGGCCCCTTGGAATAGGACCATGAGTCCCGCAAGCGCTGACCATGCGGCGAGTATCGCTGCGAGTACGAGTCCACGCTTGATCCAAGTAAGGGAACGCACATCGTTGGACGATGCCAATGCGATCAACGCCGCGCCGATCAAGATCTCCAGTGGTTCCAATGGCTGGACCTGGAAGATCGTGAGGCCGGTTGAATCAAGGAACGGAACTCCCCGGGTACTCATCAGCTCGACCAACGCGAAGAGGCGTTGGGCTGCTACAGAACCCAGGAGTAGTAACCCAGCCACCAGGACCATGCCAGCGGGCCAGGTGGTGGTTCGAGTCGGTTGATCCACAGCCTGCTTAAGGGTCAGGGAAGACTTGAGGAAGGATCAGAAGTGACAACTATCTGCGGGTTAACTGCAAACTGTGTGGCATCCAAGCCGCCAGGATTTGGCGCCTTCGGCATAACAGTGGTGGGGGCTGTGAGCGAAGACCCAGTCCCATATGAGCCAGGGGATCCGCTCACCTGGCTGAGAGCGTTAAGATCAGCGATCGGACGCAAAACTTGAGCTTGCTGTGCGTCGGGACCAGCTCCAGGTATCAGAGACGCCGGCGCGATCTGCATCGCTGAAGGCAGGCTCGGTACCGGTAAATCGGCAGAAAGTGGAAACAGGGGTAACCCATTGATGCTCAGGCTCTTTACTGCTTCCAGCAGGCTGATGCACTCGAAGTTCTCCAAGTGGGTCACTGCAGACGACGGATAGCCGGTCGGTGGGCCGGTTGGGATCGACGGAGGCACGACTGCCGACGTTTGGAATTTATTGGTACAGGTAGCTTTTCCAGTAACTGTCATACCTGGCGTGCCTGAACGTGGAAGGGTCGCTCGTGGAATGGGTCCCGTGGCGGGGGCCCCCGTTCCCGCCGGAGTCTGGGCCGTCTTTCCACATGTGCCGTAACACGAAACATCTCCGGTGATCGCTATCGGTCCTGTGCCCAGATATCCACAGCCAGGCAATGGGGCGGTTGTCGTTCCCGACGTGCAATTGGCATGTCCCCCGATGGCGATCGGGCCAGTCCCAGCGTAACCACATCCTCCGCGTCCAGGCATGAACGGGTCCCAGACGGCGTCGGCCCCAGGGTGTTTGGTTGACGAGCACGTTGAGCTTCCCAAGATGGCGACCGGACCTGTGCCCGCGTTTCCGCAGCCTACCGAGACGTTACACGTTGCATCTCCAGCGATAGCGACCTGACCGACAGCACCTTCTCCGCAGCCGAACCATGCTGTGCACTGTGAGTTACCGAATACCGCGACGGGCGAAGTTATCCCATTGCCACAGCCATTGAAGCCCTCTGCTCCTGCACCACTGCATGTGGCGTTGCCCCAGATTGCGATGGGAGCGGTACCCACATACCCGCAACCTTCCGGCCTGGTCCCTGTGGGGGCCGAACATGACGCGTTGCCCATGATCGCGATCGGTCCGGTGCCACGGTTCCCACAGCCTTGTGGGTAACCGCCGGTCGATGCAGAGTTCGTGCAGCTGGCATTGCCCCAAACGGCGATCGGGCCAGTGCCTTGGTATCCACACCCAAACGGATAGCCGGAGCTGCCCTGGTAGTTAGTACAAGTCGAGTCGCCGTACACAGCGACAGGGCCTGTCCCCGTGTAACCGCAGCCTTGGGGAGTGGTGTTCGTAGTGGAAGAGTTCGTGCAGGTCGCGTTCCCATCGATAGCGATGGGGCCAGCCATCTGATAGCCGCACCCTAGGTAGCCATCGGTACAGGTCGAATTGCCGCCGACAGCGATCGGGGGCAGCGAAAGTGCCGGCGTGGTCGTGAGATACCCGCATCGATTCGTGCTCGAAGAGGTGCAACTCTGGTCACCAGTGCCAGAGATCGGCACCGGGGTCCTAGAAGGAGGCGGTCCAACGGTGGCGGTTACTGGGCCGGGCCCATTGATAGGCGGCGGGCTCGTTGGCACGGCCGTCGGAAGTGGGATCGGGGGTGGAGGCGGAACAGTGACTGGTGGGATCGTCGGAATAGGTATGGGAGGAATCGGTATGGGAGGGATGGTGGGTGTGGGAGGAACCGTAGGGATCGGCAGTGGAGGCACGGTGGGCGCGGGGGGCGTTGGGGGGATGCAGGAACCTGGATTGACCGCGACGGTGGCACCCTGGGGACCGTTGGTGATTTGGAAGCAGGGTGGGGCAGGCGGCGGCAATACCCGGCAGCTCGTGTCGCTAACAGCAACCGTTCCCGAAACTTGGCAGGGACCAGGCATAGGTGGCGGGGTAACCGTGGACGTTGGCACTGGCGGGACGGTGATGGTCGGTATGGGGATTGGCTGGCTTGTCAGGGTTTCATATACACCGATGCATTCGAAGGTCTCGAGGTGACTAACATTCGTGGCCTGTGCGATCTGGAACTTCTGGTTACAGGTGGCTTTCCCCGTTACCGTGATGCCTGGGGTCCCCGTGCGCGGGATAAAGAATGTGTCGACAGGCGTGGGTGTGCCGAGATTGGATGAAAGGTCGGCGGTCGTACCGCCCTTGCCACATGTTCCGGTACAGCTCACATCACCCGTAGGCGTTATGGGGCCCGTTCCGAAGTAGCCACAGCCGAAGGCACTGGCCGTACACGATGCGTTGCCGCCTATGGCAACCGGGCCCGTGGCTACCCAGCCACACCCCCTATTGGCCGTACAGGTATTGTTCCCGGCGATAGCAACGGGACCGGTTCCAAGGAAACCACAGCCCTTGCCGGTTGCTGACGTCATGCTGCAAGTGGTGCTTCCTATTACGGCTATCTGTCCCGTGCCGGCAACCCCGCAACCCCATGAGTTTCCGGAGTTATAACCAGCGCAATTGTTATTTCCCTGCACCGAGATCGGAGCCGTCCCCCAATAGCCACATCCCTGGAAAACGCTGCAGTTCACGTCTCCGCCAACCGCGATCGGCGCTACTCCGAAATATCCGCAGTCGAAAGAAGCCGACCCCCCACTGCAGCCTGTCCCACCGGAACCTCCGACAGGACCAACCTGTCCCCAGTCGCCCCTGCGATTGGTGTTGGTGAGGAAGTCCTTGACCGCCTGGGGAACGGGAGAAAAGACAGGTGCCGGGATCGTCTGACCCGGCTGGGCTCGCACGATGCAACCCGACGCACTGGCACCGTTGTCACAAGAGTTGGCAGGCGGACTATCGGCCGATGAAGCAGCGTAGATCCCTTTGAAACCTGAAGATGCCTGAGTTATTGCCAGCAACGTGGGGACCGCGAGGATCGCTCCTGCGATAAAAAGCAGACAAAGTTGCCGCGACACTCGGATCTTGTCTAGGCGGGCAGGGATCCTCACACTTAGAAGATTTCAACGCAAAGACCCAATCTCCTGCCTAAAAGGGAAAAAAGGATAGGAAATTGTTCGGCGCTAGACGAAGAAGGTTCGATCTAGATCGGGTCGAAGGGCTAGCTAGAGGCCGAGGGCTCGAGGCCGAGTGCGCCGAGGGACGAGAGTGGGTCTAGCCGACTCGCAGACTGCTAGAGCCGGACGAATGAACCGAGCTCACGCCAGCGGGTGACCTCGAGGGTGTTGCCCTTAGCACCGCCGGCATCAGTCGTCTTGGCAGGAACGGCGGCTGCGTAGACTCGGTTGCAGTCGAGGCAGTTGATGTGGATCTCTTTGCCATCAACACTCAGGAACTGAACGCAGGCAGACCGTCCGCAGTCGGGACAAACATTCTCGACTATCAGTTCCGTCTTCTGCACCGAGGGCTCCTTTTCGCTGTACACATTCCACAACGAGCCTCGTCGCGTATTGTTACATCAGTTCCGGATTTTCCGGAAGGAAATTTCTCCTTTCAGGCGCAATTTCAAACCTAGGTCTGCTGAACCTGATCAAGGCGCGGGCTTGCGTGGTCGCCTTGCGAGGATGGCTCCCAGGCCAAAACCCAGTAACAATCCCGATATCCCAAACAGCAAAGCGCTCGGCGTTAATACCGCGGATGAGTCGGATGAGCTTGCTTCAGGGGCGCCCGTTGGGGTTGGGCCGGGTGATCCATCGACGGCTACTTCGCCAACCACGAACAGATCGACCACGGCGCTTCCAAGCTCGCCTGCCAGTGTCACCTTATGAAGACCCTCCGTTGCGTCCACAGGAACAGTAAGGGTGGCGGAGAGTTCCCCGTTGTCGTTGGCAACAATGGTAGCCAGCTTCTGGGCGGGGTGGTCCCAATCGACAAGCACTCTTTCCCCCGGCTTGAAGGCCATTGCCGTTAAAGAGAAAGAGGACCCTTTAGGCCCGCTGCTTGGCTTGAACGAGGCATCCGGCCCCATAGCAAGGACGGGCCCCGCGATCAAGGCGAACCCTGCTGCGAAAGTCATTGACAGGGCGACGCATAAGTGGAACTTGCTGCGATGTGTCAACCAGATCACCTCCAGAACGAGATCTTCATTACAGATCTAGGAAAGTTGAAACGCGATGGGCCATGCGCTCGTTGTATCAGCCGAAGTACGCAGAAGAGCGTACATGCATACGTGAAGAGTCGTAAGACGAATCCCAAAGCAGAGGGGGGAACGATGTTCCGGAGCCGAGTCAACAAGATCGCAGCCGTTGGAGTGGTCGTTTCAACCTCCCTGGTCATGATGATAGGGCCCGACAAGGCCCTTGCCCACGAATTCAACTTCTCTCTTGCTATCAACGACTCGGCCAATGAAGTCGCCGACGTCGCTGGTTGGACCAAGACGGTTACGGTCGACGCTTCGAACCCGGCAGGCGCCAGGATGTCTGTCCTGCGGGGCCTCGCTTATCACATCGAAGTTTCGGGAACGTTTGTCTACGCCGCCGGAAACGGTCTCGATGGAAATCCCATACGCTTCGCGGACGCAGAGTGCGCAGCCGACCCTTACCGCGACAAAGCGACAGGAAACCAATGGCAGCAAGAGCGGTTCACCGGTTACAATTCAGATCTTCTTGACCTGTTGGTTGAACAGAATGGCTCAACGACTCCGTTCGAGTGGGTTCCCGAAGATCCATATCCGCCTCTGTCGGCTGACGGTGAGCTCCCATGCAGCAAGACTCACAAGTACTACGCCGACGTTTCGCCGGCGGACTGGTACTTGCGGTTTTCGATAGACGATAGGTACTGGCTGGACAACATCGGCCTTCTGCAAGTGACGGTTACCCGCTCAGCTTTCAACACGAAACGTATCTACGAAGGCAGTGCCTACCAATGCCCCAAATGGACGGAGGAAGATCGCGTTCCCGTGACGAATGAGACGGTCGGCGGGATCGGCGATGTCAACATGATGCTCGACTCCCGCAGGAACCCGACTTGGGTGCTTCACCCGCAGGAAAAAGACGCACTCGGCAACCACAAGATCGCCTTCAACAAAGAGACTGGACACTGGGGCATGTACACATGCAACTGGGGATTGCCAGACACGACCTACCGCATCGTCGTCGATGGAGTTTGGAAATACGAAAAAGACGAAGGCCAGCTCGCTCTTTCCGATGCCGAATGCGCTACCGGAGCTCAATTCTACGAAAATCAGTACGCCTCGAAGCGAAGCACTCCGATCCCGATGGACAGATGGGCGCCAAGACGCTACATCGACAACATGGGGACCTCAACGACAGCCGACGATGTTGATCACCTCGACCTGCTGATCAACGCAGATGCGGGCATCGAGGACAGGGATTGGACGCCGATGTACCCAGATCCGAGCAATCCAAGTTGCGCCGGCGACGCCGATCACACCTACTTCCTTGACTATGTCCCAGACCGAACCGGACCGATCCGTTTCATGGCGGGCGATTGGCAGTATTTCGAGAGCGACAACATCGGCATGCTCTGCATCGACATCACCAGGCAAGGCCTTACTCATCACGATCCAGAGACCAAACAGCACAGCGTTTTGACTGTGAGCGATTTCATCAACGGAGCTACTGGCAGCTAACCGGCTTGGGGGCGGGTTAACGCGAATGGCGATGAGCCGGGGGGTACCCGGCTCTTTCGCATGGGCCCTTCGTCCGACTTTTCCATCTCGAACGACTAGCCGAGCGCAATTACGTCCGTAAACGTAGCTGTCCAGGCAGGAATCCGACGTGCGTATGTCGAACAGATAGAACGTGAAACAGACACGACAGACGCTGCTTCGTCGCATATCCAAAAAGGTCCTGCCCACATTGATCGCAACCTCGCTCTTGGCGGGGGTTGTCATCGGTTCGTGGGTATTTGACGCGTCAGCCGTGAACACCCTTGTGTGCTCTCAGCTGCCCCAAGCGATGGTGACGGCGACAACAACCGCGGACTACCAGATCGAACTGACGTGGCCATCGGTGACCGACTCGACCGCCATGAAGATCTACCGGGATGGGTCTTGGTACAGAGATCTAACTAGGGCACAATCGACATGGGCTGACACCTCGCTGATCAACGGCGTCTCTTATTCATACGAGGTCAAAGCCGTTTGTACCAATTACGAGGTATCGGTTGGCACTGCTACCGCCGTCCCAACCGGTGCCCCCATGGCCCCGATATCCAGGGATTCGTACTCGTTCTACATCGCCGAAGGCGACTCAATCCCAGCAGGGGCATACGCCTCCACCGGGGCCAAAGCCTTCAGAGCCAGACCCTACGTACGGCAAGTCACCGACGCATTGGTGGGCGATGGTGCCACCGAACACAACTTCTCGGTTGGTGGCTCCTACTGCCGCGATTACTTCAACGGCAACAGCGACTACGGGGTCCTCGACCGCATGAAGAAGAATGCCTCGGCCCCCGAGTGGGTAGAGGCCGACTTGGTCACGGTTGGAGTTGGGGTGCACGAACTCAGGGATTATGGCGGTACCGTATCGATGGGTGACTACAAGGACTGCATGAAGGCGATCGCCGACCTGCTGAGCCCAACCTCAGAGAAGCAAACCATCCGAACATTGGCATTTGTAACGATGACGCCTGATGTCAGCGGCCAATCAGTTGGACTCGCGTGGGCCACGCGTATCGCGGCATGGAACAAGGCACTCAAAGACGTTGCATACCATTCACGGTTGCCTGTGGCAGACGCGGCAACTGCGTTCGACCAAGCCATCAGTCAAGCCGTAGCGAATGGCGAGTGCACGCTGCCCCAATCAACGAAAGAGGAGATCGCACCGCAATGCACGGCGTTGTTCATGATGGATCAGATCCACCCGGCCTGGAAGGGCCACGATGTGATCGCGAAGTCGGTCCTCGATGCCCTGCGGCCAAACATGCCTAACGACTTCGCACACCAAGCAGTGCCATCGATCCCAAGGCCCAACGACTTCTCGACCGTTTCATCGCCATCCGTTGGAAGCGTTACCTATTCATGGGGCGCACCTGCTGGACATGAATCTCAGCTCCGCAGTTCCAACACTTACGAGGTCTCATATGCCCCCGCGGCAACAACCGAGTGGACGACTAGTTTCACCAACACTCAACAGTTCGTTCTGCCAGTGCCCGCTTACGCGGCCGCGCCCTGGTGGGTCAAGGTGCGCGCTTACAGCATCGACGGCACACCCGGCCCGTGGTCTCAGTTTGGCCACGATGCAACGATCGGCCCCGCACAGTGGTTCACCCAGGCACCGCACTACCACATGAACGACTTCCTTCGGGACCGCAGCGAAAACTCGGTTATCTGGGATCCGCGCAATCTTCCGAACACAGACAAGTACAAGAACTGCGAGGGTGGCTGCGCTTACTCATTCGGCGGAAAGGGCAGCCTAGACAACGACACAGCGTTCGAGGTTTATCGATTCAACCCCACGACTGGAGTGACAGGTCCCACAACACAGATCACGCTCAATGGAGGCCAACGCAAGATCTGGGGCTCACCAGCCGTGTTCAGTGGCAGCGAAGTTTTCCTATTCGGCGGTTATCAAAACCTGAGCATGTCCAACATGGTGCTTGGGTACGATCCGGTCACTGGAGTTACTAGAGATACCGGGGCCCGGCTGCCGGTCGAAGGTTCGCTCAGTGCCCGCGGCTACGGCAGCGCTATCTGGGACCCACGCGAACTTCCAGGATGTTCTGGGGGATGCGCGTATATCTTCGGCGGCTTGAACTCGACCACCAATCCTCCCTTCTACTTCTCGCAGATCCTTAGGTACAACCCAACAACGAATGCCATGTCCATCGTCGGAACTTCATTGCCCGGATCGACCGGCAGGTTTGGCCGCTGCTGCAGCAGTGCGGTATGGGACGGTCAAGACCGGGTGGCATTCCTTTTTGGAGGTCGCGTACTCGATCCTTCCGGTGCGACGAATGGCATCTCGGTCGATTCCATATACAAGTTCAATCCTTTGGATTCGTCATTGACGAAGGTCGGCAGCCTTCCCAACCGGTTGGAGTTTTCGAATGCCGTTTGGGACGGCACCAACGTGACTATCCTAGGAGGAAGCCTGAACGACGGTCAGACCGCGTACGACAGGATCCTCAAGTTCGATCCTGCCACGAACGCGATTGCTCTTCTTGGACAAAGGCTTCCATCTGGCCGTCGTTTCGGTGGAGCGATCTGCGACAACAAAGATGCGTACCTCATGGGGGGCGATTGGTTCAGTGAATTGTCGGTGCAGTCCGGCTACTCCTTGCCTCCCATGACGCTTCGAGCGCACACCAGCCAATACGTTCGATTCCATGGCATTGCGCAATCAACCGATGGGTGCCGGGCCCAGGGGGCCTACGCGCCTTTGATCAATCGGCCGGTTCAGGGCCAAACGATTGGCGGTTCGATGGCGACGGTTTCAGGTCAAAGCGAGCCGGGAACCCTTGTGAGCCTTTATGAGGACACGGTTCTTCTTGGCAGTGCAACCGCAGATAACGCTGGCGCGTGGTCCGTTTCCTTCTCGGCACTGGCAGGGACTCACTCGGTGACGGCTCAAACAAGCGACGCCTCGGGAGCCCGCATCTCGGCTGTGCGAACATTCATCTACGACAACGTCGCACCATCGCCACCTATCGTTGCGTCTCCATCGCAGAACTCGACCGTGTCGCTGCGAACGCTTCCGATCTCCGGTACTGCCGAACCACTCGCGACGATCACCGTTAAGGAAGGTGCGACGCAACTTGCTAAGACGGCGGCCGACGCATCGGGGAATTGGTCCGTTAGTACAGGCATCAACCCAGGCAGTCACACGCTGGCAGTTACTGCTACCGACCCTGTTGGAAACGTAAGCCCGGCTACTCTCAGATCGTTCACCGTGACCTTTCCTGCTGCGAGTGTCGTCGCGAGCCTCCCATCTGCTCGGTCATATTCTTCGGCGGTTTGGGATAGCCGGGACCGCGCTTCGGCCGGGTGCGCTGCAGGGTGTGCTTACTCCTTCGGAGGCTCATCAACAACTCAGCAATTCGTCGATGACGTCGTCGAATACAACCCTTCAACGAACGCTGCCAAAGTGGCAGCTCATCTTCCGGTCAAACTCACAGGCGCGGCGTCGGCATGGGACGGACAGTACGCGTACGTGCTCGGGGGCCAGATACAAGGTGGCTACTCTGCCTCCATCTACAGGTACGACCCCGTGACGAAGTTGACGCAGACCATGAATGCCAAATTGCCGTTCCAAGGGAGCTTGAACGTGCTCGGCGGACGGGCCTTCTCATCAGCCGTGTGGGACGGCCGCAATCGCCCAGAAGCTGGATGCATCAACGGGTGCGTTTATATGTTCGGTGGCTTCTACTACGACGCAGGCAATAAATACATCGACCAGATCGTCAGGTACAACCCAACTTTAGACGTCGCTACGCTATCCCTTGCGTCACTTACAGGCCCAGATGGAACCGCGGGGTTGTCGTCCACGGCAGCCGTGTGGGACCCGGTTGGCAACCTCGCCTACATCATCGGAGGCACTGGCAACGGGGGGCGGCTTTCCAACCGTGTGCTGGCATACGATCCATCGGCCGACACTGTCCTTCTACATTCGATCCTTCCTCGGGCTCTGCAATTGCCCGCCGCGACTTTGGCAGGAAGATCTATATACGTTGCCGGCGGTGCTTACCTGCTCAGCCCTTCACCCATCACGTCCGACAGCATCTTCCGACTCGATATCGGCACGACGAATTGGTTCGAGGCAGCAGGCCTCCCAACGGGAAGACGCGGGGTGTCTGCGATCTTCGATGGGGCAAATAATTACTTCTTCGGCGGAGACATGGGGGGCACAACCTTCAGCCCGACCCGCGACATACTTCGCTTAGGAACTCCGTAGCCGAGCGAGATGACTCGCTAAGTCGAAGACCAGAGTCGGCTCAAGTCAGGGCGGGACTTGTACCAGTCGATCGTCTGAAGCAAACCTTGTTCGAGCGTATGTTCGACTTTCCATCCAAAAGTCGCGATCGCCTTTGCGGGAGACAAGTACTGCCGCGCCAACTCATGTGGCGCAGAACTTCTTATGTCCGGTTCTAGATCACTGCCAGCGATCTCGAGGATCAGATTAACGAGGTCTATAACCGACACGCCAACGCCCGTCCCGAAGTTGAATGCCTCACCAGCTATCCGTTCATCGTCCATATGTTCAGCAAGTGCGATGTAGGCACTTACCGCGTCCTTGATGAACAAGTAATCTCGCTCGGGAGTGCCATCACTTCGGATTACTGGACGACGTCTCGCGATGATCGCCTGGATCACCTCAGGAACAAGCCTGTGAGTCGAAAGGTCGCCGCCACCATAGATGTTCGCATTTCGAGTCACCGCTACCGGCAGGTCATAGGTTGCGTGATAAGAGCTAGTGATTATCTCAGCGGCGGCTTTCGAAGCATCGTAGGGATACCTTCCTAACAACGGTGCATCTTCTTTATAGGGCAGAACCTCATGCTCACCATAGGCCTTGTCGCTCGAAGCGACAACGATGCGTTCGACGCCCTTGGTTACTCGGCATGCTTCGAGCACGCTCCATGTCCCCTCGATATTCGATTCAAAGGTCCTTGTTGGGTCCACAAGGGCCGAGCCCACGGCGGCCTGGGCCGCGAGATGAAACACAACCGAAACTGCGTTCTGCGATATCAACTTCTTCATCAGTTCGGTATCACGAACGTCGCCGTGCACAAGAACAGCGCTATCCCACAGTTTCGGATGCACACCAAGGGCGGTGGGGTCGACATTGATGTCAACAACAAAAACGCGGGCCCCAAGCGAATCGAGCTCCTCGGCGAGCCATCCCCCGATGAACCCGGTTGCCCCAGTCACTATTGCGCCGACATCGTTCCAATCAGATGCGCTCATAGTCCAATGCCTCCCATGTGGTGCACGTCTTCATCGCCCGTCGCGACTCCTTCGAGGAAGTCAGTCAAGATGTCACCAACCGAAGCCCAATCGAGGGTACTTACTACGGCTCTTGCTCGCTCCCCCATGGCCGAGTACTTCGCAGGTTCGGAGCGCACGGAGTCTAACGCCTGTCTCAATCCGGCAGCATCACCCGTGTCGAATACGATCGCAGCATCATCCTTGGACAAAACCTGGGCGGCGCCTGCAGTCGAAGAGATGATCACCGGTAAGGCGCAGGCTCCGGCCTCGAGCGCCACCAAAGAAAAGGGTTCATAAAGGCTGGGGATCGCAACCACGTTGCAGGCTCCCATCACATCGCTGACAGGTATCTTGGGGTCTGGAAACAGCACCTTTCCCTCAAGACCCATCTGATGCAACTGCATCTGCATCGCATCGCGGGGACCGTCGCCGTGCACTAACAGGACTTCAGAGGAATCACTTCGCCCTTGCATCGCCTCAAGTAGAAGTGGTAAACCCTTGCGTCCGGTCGCGTATTCGCCGATCAACCCGATCACGAAGGCTTGTGAGTCAACTCCCAGCTTCTCTCGCTGCGTTTCGCGCCGGCTTTCATTGATTGGTTCGTATTCACTCACCTCTACCCCGCCAGGAAAGGTCTCCACCTTCACCTGCGACGGCGCGAGTTCGGCAACCTCCTCTGCGATCTGGGGACTCATAGCCGCCACGAAGCTTACAGACGCTAAAGCTGTCTTCTCCATCCGCCTTGAAAGTAGTCCGTGCACCCGCCTATAGAAGTCTGCCTTCAGACCGTAACGTTTCCTAGCCTTCAGCCATCCCGCATGGCAGAAACATGCGCAATAAAGGATGGCTTTGCGTTTCATGGGAGCGCATGCCCCCATGACTAGGATGACGCTGTCGTCTCGTGCGCTAACCGCACGCCTGACATTGCGCGCCAAAACTATGTCTTTCAATACCTGAGGTCCTGCCCCAACGGAAACTCGCACCCAGTTGACATGGTCAAGCAGTTCGTCTGCGAGATTTGCTGCATAGACAGTGACTGTATGGCCCCTAGATGAAGCAGTACGGGCGGCTTCGAGCGCGACCCGGCCCTGGCCATCGCGTCGCACAACGTTCTGAGCGACGATCCCGATCTTCAATGGTCTATTTGTCACCAGGGACTCCTGCGCCTCTTCATCTCATGACGCTCCGCGCGTGTGGTTGATCCTACAAGTTGGTGATCCTGCAACTGGGGATGCGCGTCTACAACGTGCAGGACATCTGGTTCGCTATCGCGGTCTTGCCTGAAGGAGTAAGCGGATCTAGGGCGAGGGCATCCTTCACCGGAACTCCAGTGGTGCTCGGCGTGAAACTCGTGAGGTTCTTGTCCGGAGACGCTATCAAGCCATAGTAGTGAGGTGAACCATGATCCGTGCTCCAACGGTATGCGGTCCAGCCCAGGTCCGCATTAGTAGCGGCGCAGATCATGTTCGCGTTCTGTTGCTGGCCTGATGGCCGCGGGTATTTTGGGGCGTATTGATCTTCTGTCGGCGGATCTGACCAGCCGAATTCAGTGACATTGACGGGCACCGAGTGAGCCTGCCCGAAATCGAACCAAGGTCGCAGGCAACTCGGCGACCCTCCCTGACTCTTCTGGTAGCAGTCAGGAACTGGGTGCGCCTTGCCGTCCGAGGTGGCGACACCGGCTGGTGAGTAATGGTGCGTTGCGTAGATGAGATCCTTGGCGATACTCCCATCGGCATCCGTCAACAGGTGATCATCTGGGGGGAAGTACTTGCCCTGTTCATTGCCACTTACGAAGATGATGTGGCGAATCCCGCCAACCGAGACCACTTCGGTGGCACGTACGGCGTTATACATCTCCTGCATCCCAGCGGCGCTCCAAGTTCCACCGTCGCCGCCTGGGCAAGGATTGGAAATAGTTGGCGTTTCGGATCCCGAGCATGACTTCACCGGACCGCCGTGAAGCCAAACGTCCCAGCTCCCGTCGCCGAAATTCAACTTGCTAGTTTGAGGCTCGTTGTATAAGTCGAAGGCGACGTATGGATTTAGGACATATCTGCCCGACACCGAGTTCCAGAAATCTATCCCTGAGGAGTCGGCCATCTCCTGCATTGCGTTGTAATCATCGGAACACGCGATCCGTTGATTCGTATGCAGGTCCAGGAGTGCAACCATTCCCCTTGATGTGATCGACGCAACTATCGCATCAACGTTCTCGCGATACCCCGGCAATGGCACCTGACACCCTGATTCCCCGCTAGCGGGGTCTGCCCCCCAAAAGGTCGAAGACAAAGGGATACGAACCAGGTTCATGCCCCAATCGCTCATCGCTTGGATACTCGTATCCGTAAATGGCGTGCATTCAGAGTAGATATTCGGCCACTTGGGAACCGGCCCACTCGCATACACATTGATGCCTGGTTGTTGATTCGCGATCGGTTTGGGTCGCAAGTCATAACTCAACCACTCGACGTTGGTTCCTCGCAACATGATCTGTGGGTCAGTTCCAAGTTTGTTCCTAAGGTCTCCCGATCTAGTTTTCGTTCCGTCAACGTAGATCCCATGGAAGTCCGTTCGGCTTCGCGGCGTAACGGCAGCGGATCGAATAGAGGCACTCGTCCCCATTTCGTTGGTAGCCGAGATCGTAAATGTGTAGGCAACGTCATTCGATAAACCTGTGAATGCTGCGCTTGTCCCACATGCAACCCTAAGCATCCTCCCACCGGGATTGGCTGAGATGCTGAAAGTTACAGGAGCGCCACCGTCTCCCCCACTAACCCACTTGAGCATGGCGAAACCATCTCCAGGTTCGGCTTGGATCGATACTGGCTGGTCTGGCACGCGCGCTATGAGGACCAGATTCGAATTTGCGACGGGCGAGTCGCCGTTTGAATTGGTCGCATAAACGCTAAATACATAGGAGGTTCCGTAGGCCAGGTCGGAGAATGTGGCACTGGTTGCCGGAGGGTTGCCCGTTAGCGTCTGCGGGGCGATCCCGTTGCCGCCAACCGTATAAGAAGTGATTGGAGCAAGACTGCCATGCGAGGGTCCTTGCCAGGTCACCGTTGCCGTTCGCCCGTTCCGAGTAGCCACAACGCTTTGCGGAGCTGATGGTTTCAGCCAAAGAGGCGTCACTTGATTCGATGGCGTTGATGGATAACCGTATCCAAAACGATCGAACGCGATGACAGTGAATGAATACTTTTGACCGTTGACCAAGCCAGCGAATGTTGCAGCAGTGGGGACAGATGATCCATCAGGAGATGTTATGAACTGCCTTTGTTTCTTCGGCGGGCTCGTCGAAAGGTTTGCCGCGACAACCGAGTACGACGTTATAGGGGAGCTCGACGGTGGGGCAGTCCATGTAACGGATGCAGAAGAATCACCGGCCGTTCCTATCACGTTCGTGGGCTTGCCTGGTGAGCCCGGAAAGGGACAGCCAGCAAGAACGGGAAGTGGTCGATCGATGGTCGTCGAGTCGCCCAACTGCCCTTTGCCATTTGCCCCCATCGCGTAAAGAGTGAAGTCCGAAGATGGAAACATCGTGTACGACTGCCCTAATGCGAAGGTCATTGCAACTGCTACGAAGCTTGGCACGAAGGAATCGCTGCCCAGGGGCCGATTGCCAAGTTGGCCGGACGCGTTAGAACCCCAGGTGTAAAGCTCGGCGTAGTCGGTCAGGGCCGCAGAGTGTTCTCCTCCGGCAGCGATCGCCGAGACTTTGTGCTGCGCCGGGACAACAACATTTGCAACTACCGGTAACGGGCTGGTCCCTGGAAGTCCCGATCCAAGTTGACCGTGAGAATTGTCTCCCCACCCAAACACGACACCCGAATCGTTCCGTGCAAGCGAGTGCCGCCCGCCTCCCGCGATCGACCGGATCGAAGTCAGCCCGGGGACCGGTGTAGGCAACGGCAAGTCGGTTAGCCCTCCATTGCCAAGTTGACCGGATGACCCATCCCCCCATGCGACAACCGTCAAATCGTCCTTGATTGCGAGCGAGTGGTTGGATCCCGCTGAGATCTTCACGATCGGGCCAAGGCCGGCGATCTGGCGAGGCCTCGGCGAATCAACAAAGGAACCGTCGCCTACCTGGCCATGCCGGTTCTCCCCCCAACTCCAAACCGTGCCGTTCGACGCCCTAGCAAGGGAATGATTCCCCGAAGCACTAATGGCAGTTATCGCCGGCATGCCCGTCACCTGGATCGGCGAAGAAGAAGCAGTCGTAGCGCCGTCGCCCAACTGGCCATGACTGTCGTCGCCCCAGGCCCAAACTGATCCATCGCGTTTGAGAACTAGGGAGTGGTTCAAGCCAGCGGCGACGCCGATCGCGTCGGTCATCCCGGGCACAGCGACCAGGAACGAACGCGATGTGGTTGTGCCATCGCCCAACTGTCCTTTGTCTGCATTGCCCCAGGCCCAAACGGTACCGAATCCATCGATGAGCAGGCTGTGACCCGAACCTGCTGCGATGACACGCGCGTCGAGGCAGCCGGTGTCTGCACTCGCCCCAGCCCCAAGGAACATTGCCAGGGAGTTTGTCATCACGATCGCCATGATGAGACTGAGACGACGCGTCGATCCACCCATCTTTCGTCGATGTTCTAGTACTCTCAATCGAGCATCCTCGCTAAAGTTTTTTGGGGGGTGCCCATTAGGCCTATGGCAGGATCGAGACCTCGTCGGGGACGAAGTGCAGGGCGAGAGAATCCAGATGTGCCGCTCCAGCCCCCGGGTCCCAGGCCTGGACCTCGAAATCGATGAAGAAGCTCCCGGCGGCGATGTGCTGGGTGCCAGTCACATTCCCAGCGACTGGGCCATCGGAGCAGAACGAAGAGGTATCGAAATTTAGACACTCGGTTATCGCGCTACCCATCCCTGCCCGTGCCCCAGAGATCACCGCCGTAACCGTCAGGGTCCCCGCCAGAGCAGTGACAAAGGTACTACCAGCCCGCGATCGCGAGACATAAGGCGCGTAAGGCGCCGACTTCCTTGGATCACCAGGAGGATTCCTTAAGCCTCCCGCAACCAAGATCCCCTGTTGAGCCGGAGGGAACTGATCTGCAGGGCAGTACTCCCCGAGGTAATGAAGGACCATGTCTTTGTAGCAGATAGTCCCGGACTCGAATGGAGCAACATACGTGACCGATTGATCAGCATGACCAGGCGATGCAACCACCAAAGACGCTGCGATGAGGCTCCCGCAGGCAAGCGACCTTGCCCAACGCTGTTTATGCGTCATCTTGTGAGCCCTTGGTCTGTGCAATCTCGACAGCATGTCTAGGTCCCCGGTGGCTTGAATGGTGGGTAAACCGACGGCGGCCGTGCAGTCAGGAAATCGATCCAATTGAGGTTGAAGAGCCCGTGACGTCCCGAGATGTCGTCGATGGTATCGACGCCGAATCCGTCGTTGCCTTTGAAAGTCAGGAACTCGAAGTAAAGGTCGTTGGTCTTACCGCCAGTTTGATCTGCGATGGGCGCAACGATCTGTGCATAGATGGTTGGGTCAGCCGTGTACGGAATGATGGCCTCGCTGATTATCGGGCCGTCAAGAGCGCCGGCATGCACCTGGATGCGGCCGCCTGCATACCAGGTCGAAACTCGATAAGCGAGGGAGTGCACACCCGTAAGATTGACACTTCGGAACATGATCCAGTCGCGCGAACCGATGCCCATTAAGGAGTCGCCGCCTCCGTAGCCATCATTCGACGGCAACTTTGCGAACATCCCATAAGCGTTGGAATAGTGCTCGGCCTGGAACCTATCGGGCCATGCGTCTACGGTACTGGCAGTGGTTATAGGTAGAACACTTGGTGCCCCGGTATCAACATAGGAAGCTGTAAGGATCATGTAAAGCTGAGAGTCTCCAGCGTGACTGATGTCGGGAGTGGGCACAGTACCACTGCATCCGGTGAGGTCGTACATCGGATGGCTATGAGTCCCGTGACCCAGAGCGACGTGCACGGTCACCCGAGAACAGATGTCCAGAGTCTTGGCAGGGTCAGAAGACGAGCCGTCTTCAAAATCGTTCACAGAGACCTGGTACGCGATGTTCTCCTGTGTTGCAGTCGCGGTTGCGATGGTCGGGTTGTTGATCGTTTTCTGATTCACGTCTTGAACCGAAGTGGGTTGGTTGAACCGCACGATCTGTCCGTTCAACGGTGTGACGAAGCTGACTTGCGGAGCATGGTTACCCGACGAGATCGTGACTCGAGTGGTTGAGGCTTTTCCCGATCCGTCGCTCACCGTCAAAGATGCCGTGTAAGTTCCTCTTGCATAGGTGTGCGTGGGGTTGTACGCCGTCGAAGATGGACTGCCGTCGCCGAAGTCCCACACCGTTGATGTCACATCTTCTTTGTCCGGGTCATACGACCCAGCCGATGAGAAATTGACGGTGAGGGGGGCGTCGCCGGATTGAGGCGTAGATTGATCCGCTTTGGCGACCGGAGTTCTGCCGTTGAGGGCGTAATCGATCCGCACGAGATAACCGGCATTCGCTTTGCCGAAATATGAGCCGGTTCCGTCTTGCGGACCGAAGTCGAGTACGTAAAGTGAACCCTCGGGGCCCATCTCCATGTCGATGGGATTGCCGAACGGTTGATTATTAAGGAAGGGATTTATCTTTAGCAGGTTGCCTTGCTCGTCGAGTTTCACTTCCTTGATCCAGCCTCGACACCAATCGTAGATGAAGAGACTCCCGTCGTAATAAGCAGGCAGTTTGGTAGATGAGTTCAGATTCGGGTCGTAGTGATAAACAGGACCCGCCTCGGCCGTGCGACAAGTTGTCTGCGGGTTGTTGTTCCTTGCCACTTCTGGAAACGTTGACGAGTTTAGGTATGGGTACCAGATCAGGGCCTTCTGAGCAGGAGGCAGATTGACCTTTCCCGTATTCATAGGGCTGTTGTTCACTGGAGCATTGCAATTGAAGGCGGGACCAGAAACCCCGGTTGCGTAGTCGTAATCGATGTATGGCTGATTGTCACCGATACAGTAAGGCCATCCGAAGTTGCCAGCTTGGCGCGCTTGGTTGATCTCGTCATAGCCGCGCGATCCTCTTTGGGCGTTGTCGTACCAAGCATCGGGACCAACCTCGCCCCAGTAGAGCCAGTTCTTCTGCTGGTCGATCGATATCCGGAATGGATTCCTGAGCCCCATCACATAGATCTCGCCAAGGCCGTCGGCGCTGGACGGGAATAAGTTTCCCGATGGGATCGTGTAGGTTGCAGTGCTGGCATCTGGCCTTATCCTCAAGATCTTTCCGCGCAGGTCCTTGGTGTTGCCCGCGCTTCGTTGAGCATCATTGTGATAAAGACCGCTGCGCTCATCGATCGGACTAAAGCCTTCAGATTGGCTCGCCGACGAATCGTCGCCGGTTGAAAGGTAAAGGAGTCCGTCGGGACCGAAAGCGAGCGAGCCACCTTGATGACAACAATCGGGGGCGATCCCGAACCTCAAGAAACCGTTGATACCAGTGGATCCCGACACACGCATAACCTGCTCCGAAGAAAGATCGAGCGTGTCCCCATTCATGTAGAAGCGGGAAAGCGTCTCTTGCTCGGCAGCCCCGGAAGAGACAGCTGGCGCTGTATAGAACAGATAGATCGCATGATTAGTGGCGAAGTTGGGATCGAGAGCGAGTCCTTGCAGGCCGTGATCGTAGGTATATGAAGTGTTGATGTGCCCAGACTGGATAGTGCTGCCGGAATATGAGCTAGTGGGTTTATAGATCTTGAGGTCGCCGGTCCTTTGGATGAAGAACACACGGCCATCGGCGGCGACTTGAAGCGACATCGGTTGGTCGACGTGGTCGTCCAAAGTCACACGGTCGATATTCGCCTCCACGGTCGCTCCGCAATCTCGCTTCGCATTTCCGCTGGCGGCGTACTGGATGCCGCCCAAGACATGTGCAAGAAAAGTGTTACTACTTTGGGTTCCGATCCAAGAAGCACTCGAATGTCCCCCCGCGGTATACCAAGATCTGCCGCCTTGATAGCCCAAGCACCATGCGATGGGATGATCGAAGCCCATCGACCCGCCGCCGTAAGTACTTTCGTCAACGGTGGCAAGTACGTGAACCTTGCCTCGGGGATTGGTCGAGAAGTTGTACCACTCGTCGGCTCGGACCCAGCGTCTTGGAAGAGAAGCGGTTGAGGGGTGTACTGGGTCGGCGACCTTGACGGTCGCGGTTACATCGCCTTGGGTGGCGGGCCTGCTGGCGTATGTTGCGCCCACGAGCCCCTGATACCAAGACCACCCCGTTTCCGTAGCGGACGCGGAGTGGACTCCAACGAATCCTTTACCAGAGGCGATGTAGCTCTGCATCACCGATTGCTGGGCGTCGTTCAACACGTCCCCATAAGTAAGGGCAAAGATCACCGCGGCATATTGACTAAGGCCAGACAGGGAATTGAAAACGCTGGCGTCTTCGGTGGCATCGACTTCGAAGTTGTTCGCTGCGCCGAGGCTCTGGATGGCGCTGATCGCCGAGGGGATCGACGCGTGGCGAAGATTGGGGTCGGTTGTCTTGGTGAAAACCAGAACTTTGTACAAGGGCGTCGCTAAGGCAGACTGCGCGTACAACAAGCCCCCCAGTATCGAGAGGCTCATCACGATGGCCGAGGCTTTTCGACCCCCCCAACTTCGAATCATCTACATTCCCCCATTTCCAGGACCTGCGGAATCATCTAGATGATTCGACGTGGCCGGGCGAAATCCTTCCCGGGACGCCAGACGATTTGGCCGATCCCCCACCGAGTCGTGCTTTTTTCTTGATCTGTTCACTCACCAGAACGCTTGAAAAGCCTCGCTCGTTACCCGCAACAGGCGTGAATGATGGTCTTTAGCAAACAAATACGAAACGTGGCAGGAATCCGTACTACCGATGTCGTATATGTCTTCGTAGGACCAGTCCCACAGGCCTCGTATTTGGACTTGGGGACATTGACCAGCGGGAGCGAGACCCCCAATATGGTCGAAAAGGACAGGTGATGTGCACATGTTCACAGTTTTGAGGAAAAACATGGCGATATTCACGATCGCCGCGATCGCTGCCCTCGCGATCTGCACGATGGCTCCTGCCATGGCAGACACTCCTTCCTCGAAGGGAGCGGTACTTCTTAGTTGGGTACATCAGTACCCGGTTGCCTCTCCCATCGTTCCGCCCCAGGGGTACACGCTCTGTGCGCAGGAGCTCCCCGGAGACAACACCCATCGCATGGGCCTTTTCGAGGCATGCTTCAACAAGCCTGTCGGATCCAGTGGTCTAACGCTCACCTACA
This sequence comes from Actinomycetota bacterium, assembly GCA_046262935.1. GTDB lineage: Bacteria > Actinomycetota > CADDZG01 > JAHWKV01 > JAHWKV01 > JBHELT01. The sequence continues at coordinate 24,752 of JBHELT010000085.1, forward strand.
CGCCTACCGTCCCGGGATCCAGCCTCTTTTGCAGAGACCTGGGAACGCGAGTTGCCATCTACGGATCCGTTGCTTCGGTTGCGCCAACTTCTGCGCCTGCGATAGCGCAATCGTTCAGTATCGATTGGAAACAGGAACAAACGCCTTCCTGGTTCGAAACCTGCGACCCCTGATCTAAACCGCTTCCCTAGGGTAAGGCGCGCATGATGTACCTCGGGGCCTGAGGGTTCACTTTCGAGCCAAGATCTTCGCCTTCGCGAACCTCCTGGCGACTGGAGCGAATGAGACGGCTGCATGGTAGATCACATGCCACCACCACTGGACACGCACTTCTAGTCTCCCGCGCTCGATGCCCTTAACCATTGCTCGGGCAACTCGAGCCGGTTCCATCACGAGGCGAGTCGCTGGGGGCCGCTTTTGGTCTCCCGGCGACCCAGGCAGGATCCAACCTGAGTTCACAACCATCGTTCGGATCCCTTTCGGCAGCAGCTCCTTCCACGATGCCTCAGTGAATCCAACCAACCCGTACCTTGATGCGGAATAGTCCGAGGCACCCAGCAGAGCCAAACGACCGGTCATCGACGCAACGTTCACAACGACCGGAGTACGGTGTCTGCGGGGCGCTTGGTCGATCGATGAGAGCAACTCACGGGTGCACCACATGGGGCCCAGCAGGTTGGTCGCGATGACCTCTTGCATCTTCTCTGAAGTCGTGGTGAGCAAAGACCCCGAGGTTCCTGTGCCTGCCGCGTTGATGAGGATGTCAAGCCCGTCGCAGATCAACCCTACTTGTTCAGCCATCCTTCGGACCTCAAGGAGCTTAGTAAGGTCTGCAACGATGTAAGTGTGGGGCTCGCCGCCGAGCTCCTGGACCAGGTCTCGGAGCGAGGCTTCATCGCGAGATACCAAAATGAGGCTTGCACCCTTCGATGCGATCAACTTGATGGCCTCTTGGCCAAAACCGCTCGTTGGTCCGGTGAACAAGCAGGTCAGACCGCGCCAATCCATGCGGAAACCCTACGTTACTTCTGGGCCAGCGCCGCCGAAGCGGAAAAAAGCCTCAGATTCCTTCGATCTAAAGTAAGGAATCAGCTGTTGCAAGTACACGCTCGGGGCCAAGGCAAGAAACTCGTCGGGCAATATCGGCTACAACCAAGCGGTGGACATCTATGTGATGGCCCCACCAGCCTGAGAAACGAGTCGCTAGCTGTGGTCCAGGAAATCGTTGTAGGCGGCGGCGATGTTCCAATGGTTGCTGAGGTACGAACCAACGGATGGGTTCGGATCGAAATAGTCGTCGTGGTTGCAATCGAAAACTATGTCGGCACAGGCATTGCCATCGTAAGCTGACGTTGAACCGCCATCTCCATAGCACATCACGTCGAGGCCGTCGTTGCAGTGCCACGCCCCCGATGAATGGGGAGCTGAGTTCTGGACTGCCCCCATCGCATGCGACGTTTCATGTAACAACGTGTTCCATGCCGGCAGCTTCAGCGAAGAATACTCAACCGCGTAATCCGGTCCTCGGTTGCTCGAGTTCCCCCCTGACCCACTGTCATCGTCGGCTACGGTGCCCTGACCCGCGTAGCAGGGGTTTGGGCAATCGTCGTAGAAGACTATGTACTTCGTATTGGTCTGATTGAAACCCTGTGTTGACAGATCGCCGATTATCGAAGCGAACGAGTCTGCATCGCTTGTCGTGGGCAGCACTGATGTCGCGACAGCTGGGGTTCCATCCGTATCACAAACTACCTTCAGCCTGGCACGGGCCAACGCAGACAACGAAGAGGCTCTTTTGTCGATGAAACCGCTCATGTCATAGATGGAGTGACGCAGGAACGGAATGATCAATGCAGATCTATCAGGGCCATCTAACGGACGCGCATAGATAACGGCGAAATGGCTAGCCGACGAGGGCACGCACGAGATCTCCTCCGGGCCGCTCGTCCCTGGGAGGCAGCCGATGGCGGTGCAAGTACCGTCGGTATAGGCACTCTTTGCCATTTCTACCGGGTCATCGCCCCCGATCTGTCCATCGGGGCCGTGAGTGTGATGAACCGAATCGTCGGATGCGGCAACCAGCCATCCCCCGTGAACTTGAAGCGACGGCCCCTGCCCTGGAACTGTGATCCAGCCTGTCGTTTGGTGCACTTGGTTGGAACTAGCGACCGGGATGACGGCGAACGCCGCGAGCAAACATCCCAAGGCCAGCAGTGGGCCGAGTCGCCGAGGACGGAACTTGAGATTCTTCGACATGACCATCGTTATGTCTACGCCATAGACCGCTCGAATCCTGCTTTCGGACCCAAAGCTTCAAGAGGTTTCGGGCGATCCTTTGACATGCAGATACCAATAAACGGGCAACGTAAAGAGACTGAGCAAGATCAGCAAGACAAGCCACACGACTTTCATCTCGTCGTTCACTCGATCATTGCGATACATGTCAATGATGTAGAAGATCGCCAAAGCCATGGCGCCAAGCAGGGTCACAACGTGGACCACGAAGATCGTCAAGAAGGCCGTTATGCCTGTGGATGGCGGGAACTGCGTGAATGAAGGAGGCCTTCCGGCTGAAACGCTCCTTAGGATGGTCATCATGAAAAGTCCCCACACGATCAAGAAACACACGAAGTAGACCGGGGGCCAAAATGACGCTATCCCTAGCCAGACTTTGGTCCTGTTCGTCATCGTCGGCCGGTCACGATGGCTGGGTTTGCGGTTCGAGCCAATCGAGCTGGTAAACCATCTGAGGTTCAGTGACTCCCTTCAGTTCGACTTCGCGTGCGCTCGAGAAGCGAAAGTCCGCCGAACCGGAGACCAATGCTCTCGTGAGGGATGAGACCAGGATCTGCCCGCCCAAGGCCTGTGCGCCCACCCGCGCCGCAAGGTTGACATGCCGGCCGAAGAAATCGCCCTGCTCTTTCATCGCCTCACCACTGTGCAGCCCGATCCGAACGCGTATAGGAACGTCTCGGTCGGCCGCGGTGAAACGATCTAGGTCACGCTGGATATCGATGGCGCATTTGAGGGCTGATCGCGCGCTCGAGAAAACAACCATGAAACCATCACCGCTCGACTTGACCTCGAAACCAGAATGGGCAGAGACCTGCCTTCGTATGACCTCGTTATGGTCCCGAAGTACTTCGAGCCAACGATGGTCCCCTACAGTTTCGGTGAGTTGCGTTGAATTTTCGATGTCACTGAACATGATCGTCACGGTTCCATCGGGAGAGGCATGGCTCAAGATGTCGGGTTTCTCTTCTTCAACCGCGGCAGCTACCACATGCATCGATCTACCCATCGAATCGCGATCCGTCCCTTGAACCAACAGTTTCAGCTCTACTGCTCGTGCGACGAGGGACTTCTGGCCGGTATGCCTTCCGATATCGATGACCGCGTTCGTGAGATCTATCACGCGTCGATCATCGCCTTGTGCCTTCCTCTTCGAAAACACACTCGCCTTTTCAAGGGATGTGTGGGCTTCGAGCGTCTTTGCCCTCAGCCTCGCATTCAGGGTCTGTGCATTGTCGAAGTGATCCAGAGCGATATCGAATCTGCCCTGAGCACCGGCGAGCATGCCGAGATAGTGATCGACCGAGCCGCGGCAAACCGTTTGAACAGCCACAACGAACTCTCCCTCGAAGGGCTTGAGTAGCTCATAGAGGCGGGCTGCAGCCTGCTCATCCTCGAACCATGAGGCCAGCTCGGCGAGGTCTGTCATCCACCAAGTCCATGCCCAGTCAAGAGGCAGGGTATCCATCGGTCCTGCCATGAAAGCATCGAACTCATCCCTTGCGCGGGCAATATCGCCTCGCAGATAACTTCCCATAAGTGATGAGGTAACTCCGAAATACATCGACGGGTCGAGCGCTGGAAGCGGGGAATCTTCTAAACCCGTCTCGCGAGAGATGAGCCACGTCATTGGCATGATGAAGGCAGAGATGTTCGGTTCGCCGGCAGAAGTTGCGATCCGCAGTGCCTCATCTCCAAGAGTCTTCATAGCCTCCAGATCGCCATCTAGATACTCGATCCCCGATCTCAAGAAGGGGACGAACCACGTAAAGAGCGGTTGCCTCAGCCTGAGCACTACAGCTTCGTGTTGTTCAAGGCAGATCTCGGACCCTTCTCGATCTCCCATCACCATGTTCACGTTTGCCAGAACTCTAAGACCGAGGGCCTGATACTTGAGGTCGCCAAGTCTCTGAGCAACATCCACGAGCGCTTTGGCGACTCTGTATCTCTCGTCCGTTCTCTTAGGCCCCCCCAACGCGATGGATCGCCACCAGAGGGTTTTTACCAGGACCGATTCGTCCTTCAAGCGTTTGGCCATCTCAACTGCTTGCTCGCTGAGGGTGGCTTCTTCAGGACGCCGGTCTGTGAATCTCAAGGCTTCGCCGAGTCTTCCGAGCAAGAGTGCGCGCTCTGAGCAATCTTCATCGACCTGAGCAGCTAGAGCCTCTTCCAATAGAGCTATGAGATCCTCTTCCGCCCAGCCCGCCGACACCCATACCTCTCCCGAGCCCAACGCAGCAACGGCCAACCGATTGGCATCGCCCAGGTCTCTAGCCGCGTCCGCCGCTCGCGCCCAAACATCGCGCGCTCTCGCCGTCTCGCCCGAATGGGTCAACTCCGATGCGTGATCCAGCAGAAGATCGGCTCGAAGTTCCGGCTCGGGTGGATTGAGCAACTCATAAACCTGCAGCGCCTTGTCGTACTGAGATGCCGCTTCCTCGTATGCCGTCATCGAACTAGCTCTTCGTGCAGCATTCCTGCAGTACTCGATCGCTTTGCGAGGATCTCCGACAGTAGCCGATTCGAAAAAGTGGAAAGCGAGTTCCGATATGTGGCTTCCATCCGACGCACCGTACAGGTCTTCAAGCACCTCACCCACCTTAAGATGCGATCGGATCCGCCGCGTCGTCGCCAGATCTTCGTACAGAGTTTCGCGAACCAGTGCGTGAGAAAACCGATACCTGCCAAGACCTTCGCCCTCGACGATCACCCTGTCGGCCACCGCTTCTTCGAGTGCTTCGAGGATCCCGTCTTTCGTGGCCTCGCTAGCAGCTTCGAGGACACTTATGGAGAAGTCCCGACCGATCACTGATGCAACGGTCAGAACCTCATTTGCTTGTTCGCTCAGTCGGTCGAGTCTGCGGCCAACCACTTCACGAACACCCTGCGGGATGCTTACGCTCCACGACGAAGAGGTAGGGCTTGAATCGAGTTTGCCTTCGGAAAGAAGAAGACGGACCGTCTCGGCGACGAAGAAAGGGTTGCCTTCGGTTTCCTTGAAGACTGCGGCCGCTAAACCAGATGGCACATCGATGCCGGCGGAAACTTCGATGAAGCGTTCGACATCGGACTGGCTGAGGCCTCTCAATAGGACCCTGCGAACATCGCCCCGAGAGAGCTCTGCGAGGGTTTGAGACAAAGGGTGATGGCGCCCAAGCTCAACATCGCGGTATGTGCCGACTCCCAGCACGCGACTACCGCGAAGTTCCCGCGCTAGGAACTGCATCAGCAGCAGCGAAGGTTTGTCTGCCCAATGCAGGTCGTCTAGCAAGATCGTCAGGGGCTGCTTGCGTGAAGCATTTGCCAGGAACATCGCAACCGAATCGAAGAGCCTAAAGCGTGCCTCTTCAGGATCAGCAGTGGCGGGAGATGCTAGATCGGGCAACTTCTGTCGCACCTCCGAAACGATCGCGGCGATATCTGGGGCCCCCGATCCCATCTCGGACGCCACGGTCTCAGAGGACAACTCGTTCACATATGAACGGATGATCTGGATCCAGGGCCAATAGGCCGGAGCTCCCTCGCCTTCGTAACAACGGCCAACCAAGACCTGTGCGCCTTTCAACCGCGCGTATGTGGCAAGTTCTTCGGAAGTACGCGTTTTACCGATGCCGGGCTCACCGACGATCATCACAAGATGCGAGCGCCCAGAGATGGCCTCATCGAGTAGATGCTTCAATTCATTCATCTCACTCTCGCGACCTACGAAGACGCCAGACGCCAAGCGATCCAACGGATTCGCCTGCGTAAGCTCCACTCTGTCTTGCATCTCGAATGACCTGGATGAGATCGATTCGATCGCATCGATCACATCCTTCGCCGACGAAGGTCGATCGGCCGGGTCCTTTGCCAGTAGCCGAAGTACCAAGTTCTCAACCGTGGGAGGTACTTCAGCGTTATGCCAGGAGGGCGCAACCGGAGTTGTCGAAAGATGCTGCGTGATGACCGCAACGGCATCATCGCCAAGGAATGGGGGCCGCCCAGCCAACATCTGGTAGAGCATCGCCCCAAGCGAATACAGATCGCTCAAGCCATCGGGCGGTCGTCCTAGTGCCTGCTCAGGCGAGATGTAAGAAACAGTACCTACGATCATGCCCTCGGCCGTGAGGCGCGATTGGTCCATCGCAACAGCGAGTCCGAAATCGCCGATCTTCGCGATGCCTGCTTCGGTAAGCCAAACGTTGGCCGGTTTCAGATCTCTGTGTACGATCCCGCGCGAGTGCGCCAACTCGAGTGCCGATGAAACCTGGATTGCGATCTTCAATGCATCATCGAGGCCCAGTTTGTGCGAAGGGGAACGAGCCAGAAGTTCTTCAACGGATCCTCCGGCCATGAATTGGCTGACGATGACGATGGTGCCAGCTTCATCGAATATGTCGAAGATGTTGACGATGTTGGGATGGTCGCCGAGTCGGGCCATTGCCTGGGCCTCACGACCGACCCTTGCCCTGCCTTCTTCATCGAGGCCAACGGTCTTTATTACCGCAACTGCGACTGGGCGGTCGAGCAATGAGTCACGGGCAAGATAGACCTTCTTGCGGGCCCCCTCCCCCAAGAAGCGCTCGACGACGTAGCGGCCGCCACCGAAGGAACTTGGTAGGTCCTGCGATAGCGCACCTGGTCGGCTTATCGCGCTCGATGATTGCCCCGATGCGGGGCTCGAGTCTTGACTAAGGCCGAAGCGACACCGCCTGCAGAAGCGGGCAGTTGGGTTGTTGATGGTGCCGCACTGCGGGCAGGCTGCGCCAAACTCGGAGCCGCATTGCTCACAGAATGCGGCGTCATCGTGATTGTTGTGCTTGCAAACCTGACACTCGATCAAATGTCTCCCACTGTTTCTGGAACTTTGGCCCTTAGGGAAGCTAATGTGTTTTCTTGAACAGCTGATGAGAGTCGTCGATATCGGTTGAGGCATACCCGAGCTCGGACAACATCTGGCTGAGCACTTGGGATAGTCCGTGATGCTCGGCGACGATAACGGGCGAGTGTTCTTGGAGAAGCCGCCACGCCCCCTGAAAGACGTCAGCCTCTGCTCCCTCGGTGTCTACGACTATAAGATCTGGAACCGGCGCCTGGCCTTCGAAGACTTCGATGTCGAGCGTAGAGATCTTCACGTCTCCATCGGTGCCGGGCAGCACTTGATTGGCCGCCTCCAGGTAACCGGGCTTGATCGATCCGGTACCCGGCTTATTGCCCAGAGCCATAGCCTTTGCAGTCACATAGGACCCCAGATCGTTCAGCTCGATATTTCGAAGCAGTAGACGGTAACTATCCGGTCCCGGTTCAAAGGCAAGCACGCGCCCGGTCGGACCAACCGAACGAGCTAGGAGCAGAGCGGTGTAACCAACATGAGCCCCCACGTCGAACGCGACCGCGCCCGGTCGAAGGTGTTTAGCGATCTCAGTCGCCACAGCGGGCTCATGGCCCCCAACCCACATGGCGAAAGAATCCCGATGGGCCAATCGGAATCCAGTCAAGGGACCCCGAGTTACGGGGACCCCATCAGCGGGGTCACCCAAGGAGCGCGTCACCAGCGAACGTCCCCACCTCAGAAGTGGGCTAAATCGACGCTTATATAGGAAATCGATGATCGGCTGAGGGGTCAGCCTCGTCCCGGCAAGGACTAACCTCTTCAACAAACCCTCATTTCTCATTCATCCACCAGCTCACGCTATTTGAGACCGCCAAGCGTCTATCCATACATGGTCTCAATCTCTTCGGCGTACTTCTCGTGGATGACCCGGCGCTTCAATTTCAGCGTCGGCGTTAGTTCCTCCGATTCAGCTGACCATTCATTCGGCAGGATCGTGAACTGCTTCACTTGTTCGACTTTCGAGAATCGTTCGTTCGTGGAAGCTACCCACTGTGCGATCTCTTTAACGACGGCGGGATCAATGCAAAGGCTGGCGGTGGCTGTTGAACTCAGACCTTTCTGATCGGCCCACACGGGGGCAACTTCTTGATCGAGAACGATGAGCGCGCTCACGAATGGCCGCCGGTCCCCGATCACCGCAACTTGTCCGATGAGTGGATGCTGTTTGAGAGCCCCTTCGAGATTCGAAGGTGCGATGTTCTTTCCGCCTGCGGTGATGATGATCTCTTTCTTACGGTCGACGATCCGCAGGTAACCATCTTCATCGATCTCGCCGATGTCTCCTGAGTGAAGCCATCCGTCCGTGAAGGTCTCTGCCGTCAATTCTGGGTCCTTGTAGTAACCGCGGCTCACATTCGCTCCGCGCACCAAGATCTCTCCGTCGTCAGCTAGCTTCGCTTCAACCCCAGGAAGCGATGGCCCCACCGAGCCGATCTTGTTCAGTTCAGGTCGGTTGATCGATGTCGGGCCGGTGTCTTCGCTCTGCCCATACACCTCGAGGATCTTGATCCCGATCGCGTGGAAGAACTCGAGAACATCGGTCGCGATGGGTGCGGCTCCTGAAACAACATAGCGATGTTCATCTAGCCCTATAGCGGCACGGATCTGCGAGAACACCATGCCATCGAGCATGTCGTATTGCTGTTTCAACTCATCGGGGATGGGAGCTTGCTTCTGTTCATGCATGACGATCTGGCGTCCAACGTCGAGGGCTTGCATGACGAACTGCTTCTTGGTTTCGTCCGGTTCCGAGGCGATCTTGGCTTGCATGCCCCCGTACATCTTCTCGAATACGCGCGGAACACCAAAGAAGACCTGCGGTTTTACTTCTTGCAACGTCGGAAGGAGGTCGATCGGGTCAGGACAACACCAGATAGAGCCTTGAAGTGCCGCCGCTATGTAAAGCGAAGTCGTTCTCTCGGCTATGTGAGCCAGAGGAAGGTATGAGACGACTTTGTCACCTTGCCGTCTTCCGGCAGCAACATCGAATGAATGTGCGACGAACATCACATTGCGATGATCGATCATGACCCCCTTCGGTGGGCCAGTTGTCCCTGATGTGTAGATGAGGGTCAGAAGGTCTTGGGGCTCAACCGCCTGCCAGGCCGCATCGAAGGCTTCGGGGTTGGCGGTGTCGAAACGTTCACCTTGAGCCACGAAGTCGTCCCATGAAACGATCCAGTCGTTGCCAGCGAACGCTTCGGCTCCTTCGACCAAGATCAATTTCTCGACCGTGGGGATCTCTTGTTTGACTTTCAAGAATCGCTCGAGGTGCTGCGCGTTCTGCAACACGGCGAACCGGGCTTCGCAGTGGTTCACTATGTATGCGATCTGTTCCGGGGCGAGCGTTAAGTAAAGGCTCACGCCGACGCCGCGCGAATGCACCGCCCCGTAGTCCGCCAGGTAATGCTGTGGGATGTTCGGCGCGAGGATCGCCACGAAGTCGCCGGGTTTGATGCCGAGGGCCAAAAAACCGCAGGTAACCTTGCGAACCCCTTCGAGAAGTTGCGGGTAGGTAAGTCCGACCCATCGGCCATCTTGTTTCCAATTGAGCGCTGACACCGCAGGAGCTAGTCGTGCCGATTCCAATAGCGCCTTCGGCAGAGTCAACCCTTTGATGCGTTCGTCGATGTCACGTGCTTCTTGCGCTATGTCCCTGGCCATGAAGATCCTCCTGCACTCGAAGGAGGAAACGCTATCACTTGCGGTTATTTCCTCTGCCTAAGGGTTGGCTTCAACCTGATCTGATCTTTGCCCCTGACGATCAAGATGTCGACCTTGTCGCCCACCTTGAAGTTAGCGATGGCTGACATGGCCCCATCGGCGTCGGTGATCTTCTTGCCGTCTATCTCGATGATGACGTCGCCCGCCTGCATCCCAGCATCACCAGCCGGCGAATCCACAACGACCTGGGCGACCAAGGCGCCCTCTTTCACCGTCAGGTTCTGCTGAGCGGCGACCTCTGGTGTCACATCCACCATCGAAACCCCAAGGAATGGGCGGGTGATCTTGCCGCTATTTATCAATTGATCGACGATCGCTTTCGCAGGAGTGATGGCTATGGCGAACCCGATGTTCTGAGCCTCACCTGCGATCGCGGTGTTCATGCCAATCACCTCACCATTTGAATTCAGCAGCGCTCCCCCACTGTTTCCCGGGTTGATCGCTGCGTCGGTCTGCAAGAGGTTCTCGATAAGAGCGCCATTGGGTTCACGGATCGAGCGGTCCAGCGCCGAAACGATGCCAAGAGTCACCGTTGGGCCCCCTGGAAGTGCAAGGGCGTGCCCGATCGCGATCACTTCATCTCCAACGTGCAGGGCCCCCGAATCTCCGAGTGGCGCTGGCTTTAAGTCTTTGACATCAACCGAGATCACGGCGACGTCGGTCGTGGGATCGGTGCCGATGATCTTCGCTGAAACTTTCTTGCCGTCAGATAACAGGACCTCGATCTTAGAGGCCCCTTCAACCACATGATTGTTGGTGAGGATGTGTCCGTTGGTATCGAGGATGATCCCCGTGCCAGCCCCTTGCTGGGGAACCGTTTGGAAGAACTGATCCGACGAGATGCTTTCCGTGAAGATGGCGACGATCGAGGGGCGCATGGCTTCGACCACGGCAGCAACGGAACCAGCGGCTGGTTTCGTTTTTGCAGTTGAGCCCCGAGTTGCAAAAGTACTGCGCGAAACGGTGAAGTCCGACCTATTCACGCGCGTTGCAACCTCGTAGCTAACTAGGCCACCGGCGGTTGCGCCAAAAACCGCTGCCGCCAACAAGGCCACTCCTATTCGTCGCCCACGAGGTGGCTCGCTCGCGGTCGCGAAAGATGGCTGGCTGAACGGGTAGGTCGGGCTTGGGGTCCGATCGGGGAAATCGGCGTTCCAGTTCGAGTCGGTCTGAGACAGATCCGGAGAAGGCGTTTGCGCCGTTGGTTGTTCCTCGGGTGTTGCGGCTCCGAAACTCGATGCCTCATCGAGATCTGGGGTTAAAGGTTGCTCTGATCGTTCCAGATCGTCGTTGCTGGAACCCTTCGTGCTTTCGGTCATGTGGCTTCTTCCTTGTTCAGGTTGTTGTGGCTTTGTATTGGTCGGGTTCAACCCACGACATCCGTCCAAAGCCACCAACGTATCGAAGGGCGCTAACTTTCAAGGTGTAAAAAGAGAAGTCGGCGAACGATACGTAGGCCTTGGCGTGCGGATGTTCTTGGAGATACCTTTCGCGTTCGGTTTCAGTTGCGGACCGAACGATGTCGCCGATCAAAGTTACTCGCTCGAAAGCCAGAGGGTCCCCGCTGCCTGGATCTTCAAAAACGAGCATGCAAGCCCTGGCGTCAGACGTGAAGTTGATGGTGTGCTCGGCAAGCGAACTAGCGAGTATGGTGAGGTTTCCGTCGTCGGTCAGTGAGTAGGGCATCACGGAACCGAATGGATAGCCCGAAGGGCGGACCGAGTCGGAAGCTATGGTGCAAAGTGAGCCGATCTTCTTGCGGGAAAGCAATCTTCTTGCTCGCTCTGCGTCGGTGTCGTCCTTCATGTTGCCCATATTAGCGGGGCTCCGGTGAAGGCGAGGGCGAGCGATGATGAAGCTTCGATGAAGGCTATTGCGCCAGTCCGAGCACAAGCACCCCGGCCATCACAGCCGCCACGCCGACCATCTGGTTGGTCGCCAGCTTCTCCTTGAATACGACCAGTCCCAAGATAAGCGGTATGAGTGGGTATGCGGCAGAAGCGGTTGCAACGACCGACAGCATCCCGATCTCTGCCCCTTTGCTGAACGCTAGAAACCCGATCGCGTCGACGGCCCCGATCGCTACCAGCGCGCCGATAACACGACCCCGATTCTCGGCGATCTGCCACGGCCACTGCCTGTTCATCGAACCAACCACTAGGAACATGCCAGTGGCTAGTACTCGGATGTAAAGGGCGGGCTTGACCCAGCCATATTTCTGTGCGAAGAATCCGCCTCCGAATGATGCAAGACCGAAGCCAAGCATCGCAAGCAACGCGAATAGCGTCCCTTTGCCTACTAACGCCGCCCCGGGTTGCAGTTTGCGTCTGTCGATCGATGCCAAGACAACTCCAACGATCGCCGCCGCCGCTCCGATCGCTTGGGTCGTTGACAGCCGCTCGTGAAGGATCATCATCGCAAGGACAACAACAACGGCAGTGTAGGCCGCCGCGATCGGCGTGACTATCGCAACCGGCCCCTCTTCGAGCCCGCGATAAAAAGCCAAATATGTGACGACGACGATGAACGCGATGCAGACGAATGGCACAAGATCGCGCGCCTCGATGTGGGCCGATGGGGCATCTAACAGGAAGGCTGTTCCGTAAACAAGGAGCGCCGCGAATGTCCCCACCAACAGCACCCGCGTCGTCCCGAATCTACGGGTATAGACGGCAACGAAGAAGTCTGCGATGCCCCAGCAGAAGGCGGCGATGGTGCCAAGGATCACTCCCACGATGGTCCTTGGGTGATCAAAGGTGTTCGCGCAACCAGGCAAGGTCGTCTACCACACCCGGCCAGGGAGTTTCGAAGATAACTACCGGCGCCCCAGAGGCCTTCACCATCTGCAGGATCACGTCCGAAGAGATATTGCCTTTGCCTACGTTGGTGTGCCGGTCGGCTCCGGTCCCTGCGAGATCGCGCGAATCGTTGCAATGCAATACGTCGATCTTCCCAACGACCTTCAGAGTACGTTCGACAACATCGACGAGGTCTTCTCCCGCAGCATGCGCATGACAAGTATCGAAACAGAAACCGACGTCGAAGCCATCGAGTTTGGACCAGAGTTTCTCCACTTGATCGACGTAGCGCGCAACCGCGTTGTTTCCGCCGGCGGTATTCTCGATCAACAACTTGACGGGGAACTCTCGCTCGTCGAAAACCTTCCACCAACGCTGAGGCCCTTCATCGGGATCGTCTTCAGCATGCCCACCGTGAACGATGACTCCGGCAGCTCCGACATCAGCGGCTGCATCGACAGTTTGCGCGAGTGTCTTTCGCGATGGCACTCGGATTCGCGGCGACGGATGGCAGACATTGAGACGATAAGGAGCGTGGATATAGATCGGCACCGACGATTCTTTCAGCTGCGATGCGTCAGGGCGTGGGTCGGGTTTCGTGAAACTCTGAGGGTCGCCGAGAAACATCTGGATCGCATCGGCCCCCATCTGCTTCGCATCGCCGAGAGGGTCTTGTTGGCCTACATGTAATCCGATCAGCATGACGATGAGCCTAACTTGTCAGTACCCGGTTCTATCGTTGCAGTTGCTTCCCCACGACAACCTCGGGCCAACCCGAGCATTTCAAGGAGGCAGGCATGGCGAAGTGCAGAACCTGTGGCAAACCGATCCGGGTGCCCAAGGGGTGGCCGGTTGGACCGGCGGTCCGGAAGCACTATTGGTCGAGGCATCCTGAGGTCATGGAGGCGACCCGCAGAGACCGCGATGCGATCGAATCGATGCCGAAGCGGCGCGGAAGGTAAAGGTCCGTCCGGCCATGGCCACCGAAAGAGGCAGACAAAGGACTTGCCGACCAAGAGCAGAACTGGCGGAGGCGGTGAACCTACGGGGCGGCGGAGGCGATCTTACCTGCGAGGGAAGAAAGGGCCTCCTCGGCCTCCGCCAGGCTCACTTCACGCGAGTCCAGCGTTCCGGTTGCCAGGTAGCAATAGGTGAGTTTCACGGGTTTATCGCTCGTGATCCCAGCCTTGGAAAGGGCGCCTGCGTAAACCATCAGTTGGTCAAACTCGCCTATGGTGACCTCAGCGCCAGTCTTGAAGTCAACGATCTCCAAGCCACCCGCGTCGGTCTCGTAGACCGCATCGATGCGTCCACGGATCAGCTGGCCTCCGAGCTTCAAAACGAATGGCAACTCAGCCATGGGCTCGCCCGAATCGAGCTTGGCCAAGGTGCGATCGTCGAATCCCATCGACGAATAGGTTTGCCTTAATCGGGCGAGCCGCGCAGGCTCCGCGGGGAGGGAAGGTTCATCTAAGGCCTCTTCATCGGCCAGGCCCGACAAAGCCCGAGAGTTCGACTCGATCCAAAGGTGCACCTGAGTGCCGATGCTGCGCGCGGCACTTGGCTTGGAAGGCAGAGGCCGCTGAAGTACGCGGGGCTCGATCGACCCGTTGGCTAAGCCGATAGCTTGTGTTGCGGACCATGAGCCCGTGCGGATGCCTCCTGGTGCCGGCTTGCTTGAAGACTTGATGAGGGTGACCAACTCGTCCCGATGGCCCCCCAGCAGGGACTCGGCCCTTGTTCGGTCCTTGTTTGAAAGCACCGACAACACGTCGCCCTCGGTCATCGATCCGTCGATCAAGCGCTCGACCACATCGGGATAGAGCTCACCGAGCAAAGGATCGGGCGAAAGGCTGTGTGCTGCCGGGGGCCAGTGCGACTTTTCTAAGAGCGCTTCTTGCAAAGGGCTTGTCTCGGGTAGCTCATCATGGGGCAACGATTCGGTCACTGCGACTCGGTCAACCTCGATGAAGAACATCGATGGTCCCTTGTAGTTCTGCTGACGCTCGTACCACCAGGCAGCGGTCACGTAAAGAAGCCTGCGAGCGCGCGTTAGAGCAACGTAGAAGAGCCGGCGCTCATCTTCGACAGCCCGCTGATGAAGCTCCCTTGCGAACGCTGCCTTCTTCTTCGCAATGGGGGCCCCGTTCTTGTCCTTGGTCCACGGGTCAGGAAGATGCATGGCATCTTCACGGACCCCAGGAGGCAGCTGGCTGTAAGAGGTCATCGGGTTCGAGATACGCGTGTCGGGAAAGATCGACCTCACGAACTCGGGCTCCTTCGACTTCGCCTCGTCGCCCGGGTCCTTTAGTTGCGCCGCAACCCCAGGGACGAACACGACATCGAACTCCAAGCCCTTCGCCTGATGAACGGTCATCAATTTCACTGAATCCGAAGAGGCAGGAGTGGCAAGATCGAGTGTCTCTTCGACATCCTCGGCGGCATCGAGATACGCGAGGAAGGCTTCCAGTGACGCGTCACCAGCAACGGGCGAAAAGTCAGCAACCATCCCAAGGAAGCTCGTAATGTTTGCCCTGGCCGATGGCGCGTCTTCACGGGCGCTCGAATCGACCGCTTCCATGATGCCCGCCGCGGAAAATACGGTCTGAATAAGATCCAGTAGTGACCCCATCGCCAAAGGTCTGAGGGACGCGATCTGGTCGCGGGCCCTTTCAAGACGACGGCGCGCCTCGGGCGGTATGTCTTCGATCTGATCGATGTGCGTAAGAGCCTCATCTAAAGAGAACGCGACTTCCTCGGGATCGAACAGATCTTCGGCAGGCACGATCGGCATTTCACCTGCACCCTCGACCTCGGCCCTTTTGCCTTCCGAGATCTCCGAAGTGTGGTGGGCTGCCCAGCGCGCGAGCGAAGCCAGGTCGCGGTAATGGATACGAAAGCGCGGACCAAGCAAGATGCGTGCGAGCCAACGATTGCCTGTGGGGCTGGGATCGGCGATCAACCGCAACCATGCGATGGCATCGACGATCTCGGGGACCTGGAGCAGGCCGGAGAGACCAACTACTTCGACCGGGATGTCACGCCCGCGCAGCGCGTCATATATGGGGCCTATGTGAGCACGGCGCCTGACTAAGATCGCGAACTCGTTCCACGGGATGGGATGTTCCTGGTCATCATGAAGGCGGGCGATCTCATCGCCGATGAAGCCGGCCTCGGCATGCTGATCGGTGAGAAGGCGCGTATAGACGTGGCCCTGGCCGTTGGGCTGGTGCGCAGCCAATGGGCTTCCTGGTCGCCTCTCGGCCGGAACCCGTTCGATTATCTCGTTGGCAACATCCAAGATACGAGACCCGCTTCGATAGTTGGTCGAAAGCGAAAGGTAATCGTGGGCGGCTCCACCAGCGCGTAGGAAGTGACGCTTCGGAAAGTCGATCAAGTTAAATAGCGTTGATCCGCGCCATTGGAAGATGTTCTGGCGTGCATCGCCAACGGCAGTTACGTTGGTTCCCTGTGGGGCCATCGCCTGCAACATCCGCCGTTGACCCACATTGGTGTCCTGATATTCGTCGAGCAGCAGAGCGGGATAGTGGCCTCGGATGGCTTCGACCACCTCCGGGAATCGCTCGAGTATCTCGACCGCATTCAACACCTGGTCGCCATAATCGATACGTTTGGCTTTCCGTTTCGCATCGGTATATGCGCGCACAACACGCGCCAACTCGATGCGTTGTCTCGATGTAGCGACGATCTCGTGGTCAAAGCGATCGGCGTCGGCAACGATCCGTTCGTCTTCCTCGATCAGTCTCTCGGGGGTGACCATGTGGTTCGCACACGCGTCGGCAAGAGCAAGAGCATTACGAACGACCGTTGTCATTGACCGTGACTCGATGGCATCGAACGCTGGCATGTTCTCGAACTCAGACAGTAGCAATTGCCAAGCCTGCGCCTGACTCAGCAGACCTACGTCGGGGTCTATCCCGATGCGGACTCCGTGCTCCCTGATCAATGAGTCTGCGAAGGCGTTGTAGGTAGACACGGTTGGCTGATCGGCCGGTGCGTCTTGCATCGCGGCAAGTGCATTCAGGACCCGGTCTTCGAGTTCCGACGCGGCTTTGTTAGTGAAGGTCAGCCCCAAGATCTGCGACGGGCGGAACATGGTTGACTCGATCATCCAGATCATGCGAGCAGCCATGATGGCGGTCTTGCCCGCACCGGCCCCCGCGATTATCGCGACGGGTAGCGGAGGATGGGCGATAGCTTCCCACTGCTCAGGACTGGGTTCGAATCCTTTGAGCGATGCCTTTATGGCCGGTGTCGAGACACGCGCACTAACGTTCATCACGCGATCACCTCACGACCCTGCGGCCACAGCGGACAAAGGGGTTTCATCTTGCAATATCTGCAGTCGGCATCGGCAGAAGGCTTGAAATCTTCGGCCATAACGCGCCTCAAAAGATCTGGCAATCCTTCGAGAACTTCATCGGCCTGTTCGGGGATCTGCTTGGGAGTCTTGTGGTTACCGTCTGGATAGAAGGATCCAGGGAAGACCAAACGAGCCTCGATGGGTGGGCCCAGTTCTTTGAGTTCGGGATCGTTGCGCGCTGCCAGGTAATAGATCGCAAGTTGAAGCGACCGCTTGACCTCGGGGACGGACGGGGCCCACTTTGCGGTCTTGTAGTCGGTGAGACGCAAGCCCGCTCGGGTGATATCGATGCGATCGATGCGTCCCCTGATGATTGCGCCCTCGTAAGGGACCTCGAACCACTTCTCGGTGAGAACATTGTCCTGCGTGAATTCATGCTCCCAGAATGTCTTGAGCATCTTCTCGCCATCTTTTCGGAACTGCTCTGCGATGGCGCGGTTAGGGAAGACAGTTGGGTCGAAAAGGCGCGCGTACTCAGCGCGAAATGTCCGGATGTCGTTGATCTTGCCCTCGTGCACCGCTTGGAATAGCGCATGGATCCAAGTTCCAAACTTCATTGAATGCGACGACACCGGATCGAGCCCAAGCACCGATTCGAGAACATACTCCAGGCCGCAGTTGTCGAAGACATTGAGCCGTGAATACGACGTTTTGAACGATCCCGCAACCGCGAGCGGGAGCGCACCCTCGGTCCAATCCCAACGTCCATACCAATCCCGCGGGTCGGTGCCAGGAACCTCGGCGAGCGCAACGATGGCAGCGATCCTTTCTGCCGGATCTTGGCTCGAAACTATCTGGCGGCGCAATCTCGCTCTCATCTGTGACGGCGTGAGAGCCGCAAGCTCGATGGATCCGGCTGGCTCTGGGACCGAACCAGTCAGCTCCGAAAGGAAACGGCTTGGCCTTCCGCGGCCTGACGGACCGGGAGAAACACTGAACACCACGCGGGAACGGGCCCGCGTTGATGCCACATAAAAGGTTCTGCGGTCATCGGCTATCGCTTCGATCTCGCGATCGACCGCTTCGGAGATCTCTAAGGCAAACGGGTCGAAAAGACCGCGGGCCCTTCTGCCTTTGGGGATCCAAGAATCGAGGCAGCCAGCGACGAACACCGTATGCCACTCGCGCCCCTTGGCGGAGTGGAAGGTGATCAGCGAAACGCCCTCACCAGTCGCCCTGCCGGGTGGGAGCCACGGATCGCCGCCGAAATCGGCCCTGGCCGCTTCGCTCAGATAATCGGCCAGGCTCCCTTTGCCATGACGACGCTCAACGAACCTGCCGAGAGCATGTCCGAATGCAACCAATGCATCGACCTGGGAATTGGCTGGATGTTCAGGCGACGTCAGCGCGCTGTCGACCAAGTTCTGCTGGGTTCTGGATACGTTGTGAACTTCCCAGAAACACGAGTCGGCAAGTTCGGCGTGAGCCACGATGGTGTCGCGCAACAAACGAAATTCGGTCGCGAGTTCGCTATGTTCAACGATATCGGCCAATGTGGAACCTGTGCGCCAAGCCTCGCGCTGCAGATCCCTTCGTTCAGTGAAGCTAAGACCAACCAGACTCGACGTCAGGACGGAAGCCAGGCGTTGTTCCCAGCCTTCGAGACGAAGGGCAACACGCGCTAGATCGATGAACGCCGAGATGATCGGCTCCGATGCCAAAGGACGGTCCCCCGTCAATGGTTCGAAGGGGACCTCCCACCTATCCATCGCACGTTCCAATGGTGAGAGCAGGACGAGCGGTTGAGAGATGAGCACTGCCATGTCCTTGTAAGCGATGCCATCGCTGACATGCGCATATCGAAGATCTCGAGCTATCATCTCAACCTCTTCGGCGGCTGAAGCGTAAAGGCGCGTTTCAACCGATGTGGGATGAGATGCAGGTGAGCTTGGACGGTGGGCCGCATCTTGGTCGTTGTGATCTATCAAGTTGAGAACGTCGCCGAGCAACGGGGCCCCCAACCGATATGAATGGGCAAGGATCACTCTGTTGTGCTCACCGAACTCTGATCCGAAACCATGCAGCCAGTCTGGCTCGGCGCCTCTGAAGTGCTCTATCCCCGAGTCCGCGTCGGCGGCCACCACCAACCGTGAGGTGTCGAAGAGCGTGAGCAAAGCCCGGTGGGCTTTGCTCAGTTCCTGACCGTCATCGACCAGAACATGTGGGAAACGAAGATGCATCGCGTCACGGACCTGTGGGTGTTCTTTGAGCAATCGCACGGATGTCGCGATGAGGCCCGCGTAGTCGAGCCGGGATTCAACCTTCAAGTAATCACGGTAACGACGGTAGAACCGAACCACCTCGGCCCAATCGTGCCGATGGCCCATGAGCGCATCCAGGTCATCGTCGCCGATCATGCGCTGCTCCACTCGAAGACAGAAGTCAGCCACCTCGTCGATGAATCCGCGGTCGTTAAGGCGCTCTCTCCAAACGGGCCAGTCAACCGCCTCTTCGCCAGCCATCAATTGACGGACGATCCCCCACTGTTCGGGGCCCGTAAGGAGTACGGGCGCCTCACCGTAGCCGAGCACTCGGTGATAGCGACTTACCAGGTGATACGCGAGAGCATGCCAGGTGTATACCGGAACTTCGACCATCGCCTCCATGGGGAGTCGCCGAGCAAGGCGGTCCTTGGCGGCCATCGAGTAATGGCGGTTGGTGCACAGAAAAAGGATGCGGTGTGGAGCAACATCTTCGGCGGAGAGCCGAAGGAATCGCTCTTCCAAGACTGAAGTCTTACCGGTACCTGGGCCCCCGAGAACCAACAAGGAGGCCCCCCGATGTTCAACAACCGAGCGTTGGACCTCGTCGAGCACCACGCGATCGGGAGCCAGGTCGGCAGAGGCGGTCAGCGATCCCATGCGAAGGAGCCTATGACCTATACCGCTTCGACACGAAACGGATGCTCGCCCGCAGGGTCCTCGGGTGAGATCGCCGCCAGGGAAACTCTGGACGAGCTAACCAGCGACCGGAGTTCGAACACGGCGTTGTTAGCTTGCTTCAATCCACGGGCGAGGTGACCTTCGATGCGGTCACTCATCTCGTTCATGCAGACATCGATCTCGTGCAGATGGGCCATCAGTCGTTCGCTGTCGATGTTTCGGGAGAAAGCTCTATGTAGATGCCAGATGGACAAGAGCAGAGACATGGCACCGCCGTAACCGACGATCGTAAGCCGCATCGAAGCGGCCGCGGCATGGGCTCTCCTGCAAGCCAGAAAGACCGCGTCTGGCACGGCAACCACAGCCATGGGGGCCGTAAGGTCGGGGTCTATATAGGTCGAAACCTCTGAGAGTCGAGCGATCAAGGCCTTATCGGCGCGTTTCACCGCGGCTTCTCGAACCAATGGATCATCTGAAGATAGATCGCCCAGAAGGTCAAGTGCTGGCCATTTCGAATCGACGGGCAGGATCTTTCCATCGCTGAGCCGGAGCCCGAACTCGCAGACCCGGCCCCCGATCGTGAAAGACCGAACGATCATGTCGGCAGGCAGTGCGCAGAGGGCTTCAGCCAGCATGCTCTCGCCCATCGCTCCTTTTGAGTGCGACCCGGCCAGGGCGCGTTCGAGACGCAACACCGCATCGAAGGCTTCCTGCTCGGATCTTCGCCGCTCTTGCATCGCCGTCGCCATCGAGGCGATGTCGTGGGCGGCTTTGTCGAGCCGGAGTGATAGGGGCATACCCGTTTCGATGCCCTCGGGCCCGCCTTGTGACATGCCGGTAATGACAGCCCCGCCTGACCGTGACCTGACGATGAGCCATGCAGAGGTCAGCAGAGCCACTGCGAGGATGAGGATCGATATCGAAGTCATCTGTCTACCTCCGTTTGGTCACCGACGACCCCGGAACTGCCCGGGCGTCTACCGCAAAGAACACTGTAAGAGGGGGTACTGACAGAAACGGCCCTCCGGAGCTGTTTCGACAGAAAAAAGTCGCAACACCTGAGATAACCTGCCCACATGCACTTACCTCGGCCCCCGAAAGCGGTCACTTTCGACTGCTGGTCGACCCTCATCAGCGACATCGATTGGGACGCCACAACGCGCCAGCGCTGCGACGCACTGGTCAGCATCGGCGAGCAGCGCGGCTGGGACCTGGATAAGGAAAGGGCCATCGAACTGATCGAGGCTTCATGGCAGGAGCACGTACAGACCTGGCGTAAGGGTAAGGTCTTCGGCTCGATCGGGGCGGCGAGATGGGTGGTTGCCCGCCTGGTGGAAGATGACCACGTCACTTCACAAGAAGCCGACGAAATCGCCAATGAGCTCGCGCTACAGCTCGAGGACGCTACATCGCGGGTGGGGACCAAGGTGGTCGAGGGGGCCGTTTCTGCGGTGCAAGCCGTAAGAGACTCGGGGATCGCCACCGCATTGATATGCGACACCGGTTTCACTCCGGCTCGCCACGTTCGCGGGTTCTTGGGCGAGCACGGGATCGAGCTCGACCACTATTTCTTCTCCGATGAGGTAGGGGTTCCCAAGCCCGATCCACGGATCTTCATGGCCGCGCTCGATGCATGCGGGTGCACGCCCGAGCAGGCCATCCACATAGGCGACCTGAGGCGCACCGACATAGCCGGCGCCAGAGGCGTAGGTATGGCTACCATCAGGTTCGCAGGCATCCATGACGACGAGTGGTATCCCGAGGAAGTGTCCGGCGAAGAGGCCGACCAGGTGATCAAACATTGGGACGAACTCGCATCTGTTATAGGGATATAGGACCCGATTGAAAGTCTGGGTGACCGGAGCCCTGATCGTGGCGCTGATCGTCACGGCAGGAGGGTGCCAGTCATCGGCAAGTACCAACGCCACCGAAAAGTTCACTCTCGCTTCTACAACCAGCATTCAAGACTCTGGTTTGCTCGCCCCACTCACAGCCCTTTTCGAGAAGGACATACCGCACTACCGCGTTGCGGTCGTTGCGGTCGGCTCGGGAGAAGCGATCCAACTGGCGCGAGCAGGAGATGCCGATGTTCTTCTCACTCATTCCCCCGAAGATGAAGCTAGGTTCATGCGCGATGGTCTTGGGGTATCACGGCAACCGGTTATGCAGAGCACCTTCGTCATCGCGGGACCGGCATCGGACCCCGCGCACATCCGACAAACGAGCACCGTCTCCGAGGCATTCACGTCGATCTTGAAGACATCGTCGAAGTTCATCTCGCGCGGTGACGGTTCCGGAACTCATAAGCGCGAGCAAAAGATCTGGAGGTCAGCCGGGGTCGAGCCTAAAGGAGATTGGTATATATCCACTGGCCAAGGTCAGGGTGAATCGCTCGATGTGGCGGCGCAGCAGGATGCCTACATCTTGACCGACCTGCCTACCCTTTTGAATAACCCGAAACCTCGACTCAAGGTGCTGTTCGACCACGATCCGATTTTGGTCAATCCTTACTCGGTCATCCCCGTCAAAGGAGCCAAACACCTTGCGGCGGCGATCGCGTTCGCGAACTGGATCACTGGCACCCACGCGCGCTCTTTCATCGCCTCCTTCGGCAAATCACGGTTCGCGAGGGGGCTATTCACTCTGCCCGCAAAGCCAACCACACATGCATAACGACCGGGATGAACGATGAGTCCCTTGTCTGAAGCTTTCCATCTGCTAACGCACCTCGATCCGTACATGATCTCGGTGATAGCTGTTTCATTCAAGGTCTCAGCCGCATCGCTCGCTCTCTCGATGCTCGTTGGTTTACCGGTCGGCATCGCGCTCGGGACCACAAGGTTCGCCGGGCGGCTTGGTTTCCTGATCCTGGTCAACTCCGCGATCGGCCTGCCCCCCGTCGTCGTTGGTCTTGTAACTTTCCTCGCGCTGCGCAGCGGCGGCGTCTTCGGCTCGGCTGGCCTGCTGTATACGCCAACGGCGATGGTGATCGCGCAGGTTCCTCTCGCGGTCCCCCTCATCGCGGGGATAACGATGGCCGCTGTTTCCTCGTTGCCGCGTGGACTGATCCTTCAAACGCGCGCCTTCGGTGCGAATCGCATTCAGCAGATCGCAGCGATAGTCCGGCACTCACGTTCTTCGCTGGTCGCCGCCTGCGTCGCCGGTTTCGCGGCAACCATCTCAGAGGTAGGTGCGATCCTCATCACCGGCGGCAATCTGCTGATCGGAGGGCGGAATTACACAAGGACCATGACCACAGCCATCGTCCTTGAAACCAGGCTGGGCAACTTCGCAAGAGCGCTCGCATTCGGGATCATCTTAATAGCGATCATCGTCGTGGTGAACATCATCCTTACTCGCATCCAGGTCGGAAAACCCCAGCGATGACAACCGCAACTTCATTCGAACTCGAAGGGATCGAAAGATCGTTCGGATCGTTCGCTCTCAATGTCGAAAAGATCTGCTTCGCCCCCGGCCAGATAACGTGCCTTGTCGGTCCTTCTGGTTCAGGCAAAACAACCTTGCTGCACATCGCTGGACTATTGGAAGCGCCCGATGCGGGGACCGTCCGGATGAATGGTGATCGGGTCGACAAACGCTCATCGAAGGCACGAAGACAGATCGCCACCGTGCTTCAGAAACCATTCATGTTTCCCGTCAAAGTCATTCAGCAGGTGGCGTATCCGCTGCGCATCCGTGGCATGAACGCAAGGGATGCGCAGGCCAAAGCGTTGAGAACGATGCAGATTTACAACGTCGCGCATCTCGCCGACCGTGCTGCCACCAAGCTTTCCGGCGGCGAAGCGCGCCGGGTTGCTCTTGCTGCTGCCATCGCATGCGAGCCGAAGGTGTTGCTTCTCGATGAACCGCTCAGCAACATCGATGAGCCGATGCGAAACGAGATCTCAGAGTCCCTTAAGTCATTCACGCGAGAGACCGGCTGCACTACGGTTTGGGTGACTCACGATCGATCAGAGACCTTATCGGTGGCCGACGAGATCGCAGTCTTGATCGAAGGACGGCTTGTTCAAGCCGGCCCCCCCGCCGAGGTGCTTAGCCAGCCTGAAGATGCACGCGCGGCGCGCTTCTTGGGTTCGGGCAACCTGATCGCAGGAACCGTCGTTTCCAACCCATCGGGGATCGCAAGTGTCGATTGCGGAGATGGCCTGATGCTCGAAGCGATGGGGCAACGCCAACAAGGGGACCGTGTTTGGATCGTGGTCAGACCAGAAGACGTCGGCGTTTCGATCCAAGAATCTTCGCAGGTGAGCCC
>JBHELT010000086.1:0-18378 GCA_046262935.1 Actinomycetota bacterium
CGTTAGAACCGCGCAAACCCAGAAACGCGCGAGGGCCTTCGCCGGGTCCCCGTGAACATGCTCGTCGGAATGGGGAGCCAATCCGTATCCGATCCGTGTTACCGCCGACACAAGTGCCTCTTGGGTAACTTCGGGTTCGGCTACGACCGATGCTTCGTGGACCGCCAAGTTGACGCTGGCTTCAACGACCCCGGGGACCCGGCTCAACATCTTTTGAACGCGCATAGCACAAGACGCGCAAGTCATCCCCTCGACATCGAAACTCAGATGTTTGACGGTTCGTTCCGCGTCGAGTTTCGTCGAGCCCCCGTGGTCCGTGCTCCGGCGGTCCGTCTCCAGGTGGTCCGTTTGCAGGTGGTCGGTGCTCACGCGCCTTTGTCCTCAGGGCGACCGAACTTGATGACCGAAGGGCCCCCGTCCGTGACGTCATAGCCTTGGCTCTCGATGGCGGCGACGATCTTCTGCTTGTCTACAGAGCCGTTATCGAATGAAACCGTCACAGACTTGGCCCCAAGGTCGACCTTGACCGTGTCTACTCCTTCAAGAGCGCCAACTGCCCCTTCGATCGAATGTACGCAATGATCGCAATGGACCTCTGGTACCGAAAGCGTTTCCTGTGTCATTTGGCTCTCCTTTTGACTAGTACCGGACAGGTTGTTCGTCTTTTATGATTATACCCCCTGGGGGTATCGTCAACCGAGCATCAAATGGAAGTGACCAGCAGGTTCAGCATGAATTGGCCAGCAAGGGCGGTGACTATCGCGATGTAAAGAAGGCCGGTGGCTGATTGAGTCGACTTCACCTTTACGGTGGCCATTACCATCACGGCGAGTACCGCTGTGCCCGCCACCATCAATAGCCAGGCCAGCCAATATGCCGAGCCCGACAAAGCAACCAGTCCCCCGCTCACCTTTGCCGAAACAACGGTCGCTCTGGTCGCTATCCCCACAACTGTAGCGATGGCGAGGGCCCCGAAGATGATCCGCGTTGCTTGCTTGAGGGGATCGGTGGGCAACCGAGCCTGGTTCAAGTACCAGTGACCAAGAACCATTCCATGGGTGACCGCCCCAAGCATCAGTGCGCCGCTTCCGATGTGAAGTCCAAGCACTCCACATCGGGTGGAACAACCGGCCGTCGACGCCACTACGAGCACTAGGACCGAAGCCGACCCGGCCAGGGCTCCCGTGATCCATTCGAACAAGGGTCTTTGGGAGTAAACGGCAGCGAGGTAAACCGCAAGAGTCGCCGCAGATATCCACTGCGTCCATCTGATCTGCGTCGGCAAGACAAACCCCACTGCGGCCGCGATGGGCCAGAGAACCCAAAGCGACGAGCGGAAATACCCACGGTTGATGACTTTCCACCTGAGGCTTGTGAACCAAAGCAGGGCAACTGTTCCGCTAACCAACTGGATGGAGATGAGTTGAAAGGCTCCCGCCGCCCCTCTCACTCCTCGGTGAGCTGGTTCGGCTGCTCGTCCTGCGTGAAGATCCTTTTTTTGATCCGCTCCGGCACGAAGTTAGTAACCATCGCGAGGATGGTCCTTATGAGTTCGAGCACATCTTCCTCGCCGTCCCAGTGTTCCTTGATGATCTCTTCGGGGATGCGATTCACCATCGTATCTAGAGCAAGTGCAATAAGAACCAGGTCGTCCAGTTGTCCGATGCCTGGCAGCCAATCAGGTATCAGATCGAAGGGCACCACGAGATACGCCGCGATCGCCCAGAAGAAGATCTTGTTCTTTCGCGGTACCCGAGGATCCCTTGCAAGCGCGATGAGCAGTTTGCCGAACTTCGGTATCGACTTCAGGGAACTCTTCACCTTGTCGGTCATGTCAGCTTCCACTCAACCTCCCAGCGAGCGCCGCCGCGCCTATCACGCCGGCATCATTTCCAAGTCGCGCCTTCACTAGACGCGGAGCATCAGGCGAAACCAGATACATCTTTGCGAATGTCTTTGCTGCATCATCGAGGTACCCATCGACCCCGCTCGCAACACCACCACCAAGCACGATCACTTCAGGATCGAACGCATGAGCGAGGCTGGCCAAGCCTATCCCCATGTAATGTCCGGCGCGCCTGATAGCTTCGATCGCCACCTCGTCACCCGCTTCGGCAGCATCAGCCACGACCTCGCCGGTCACCTTCTCGTCCGAACCGCCAGTCAACCGTGCGATGATCGAAGATCTGTTCTGCATCAGCTCCCTTGCCACCCGCGAGATCGCGGTCCCCGACGCGAGTGCTTCGAGACAACCGTGGTTGCCGCATGCACAAAGGGGGCCGCTTTCGTCGATGATGACGTGTCCTAGTTCTCCGGCGAGGCCTCGGGCGCCGCGGTAGATGTCTCCATCGATCACGACCCCGCCCCCTACCCCGGTTCCGACCGTGATCATCAACATGGCCGAAGCCCCCACGCCCGCGCCGAATCGCCATTCTGCGAAGGCAGCCATGTTGGCATCGTTATCGATCGCAACCGGCAGCCCGAACCTTTCTTCGACTGCCCCAGCCACGTCGTGGCCATCGAGTTCCAGGTTGGGTGAGAAGGCGACCAACCGGGTGCGCATATCGACAGCACCCGCCACTCCAAGGCCGATGGCCGACACACCGTAGTCACCAGCGATTTTACCGTCGAACAATCTGTCTACTGCCTCGATCGCCGCTTCGAAGCCTCGGCCTCTGACTCTTGCCCCGTACCTTTTGAGGACTTTGGGTCCCTCGGCGATCACCGCCAGGACCTTGGTTCCCCCTATATCTACACCGACAGTGATTGCCATCAAGGCATACTACTCACACGATGCCCCCACAAACCCAACCAACGCACGACCTCGAGATCATCGCCGAAGTTGGCAAGAGCCTACTCGGCGCCGTCGATCTGCCTGAACAACTGACCCTCACCCTCGACCACGCATCACGCGCGATCAACGCCGACCGCGGCTCGATCATGCTCCTAGATAAGAACACCAACGAACTGATCATCGAGGTTTCGCGTGGGCTTCCACCATTGGCCGCTCATACTCATACTCCTCTTGGCGCAGGGATCGCGGGCTGGGTGGCGATGAACAAAGAAGCCGTGGTGCTGAACGGTGATTTCAACGACCCGCGATTCTCGGGGACCGATCCATCGATCGCGTCAGCGATCAGCCTTCCCTTGGTGGTGCGCGGCGAAGTGCTTGGCGTGTTGAACCTGGTTCGTCGCCAAAGCCCCGAGATGTTCACTGACCGCGACCTTTCGTTGGCTGGCTCGCTAGCCGACCTCGCAGCGCTCGCCATCGAGAAGGCACGGCTGCACAACGCGCTGAAAGAGCGAGAAGAGAGAGTTTCTGACCTTCTTGCAGCTGCCATCGGAGCTCAAGAGAAAGAACGACGCCGCATCGCCGGCGACATCCATGACGGATTCCTTCAAGACTTGTCCGCGCTTTTCTTGCAGGCCGAAACCGCGAAGATGCAACTTGCCCGAGGTAAGTACGAGACCGTTGGAGAAACCCTTACCCAGATGCAGGAGATGCTTCGCGAGGAAGTTGCCAACGTACGCAACTACATCTTCGAAGTGAGGCCTCCGTCGCTCGATGAGGTTGGGCTCGCTCCAACCCTGAAAGGGATGGTCGAGCGCACCTCCGATGAGCAGTCCCTCAAAGGGATCTTTGTTGACCATTCCGGCGATGAACGTATGCGCGAGGCCCTCGAGACCATCCTTTACCGAACCGCGCAGGAAGGGCTGCGCAATATCGCCAAGCATGCCAAGGCGAAGTCGTTCACCCTGCTTCTGGAGAAGACCGAAACAGAGTTGGTGTTGTCAGTGAAAGACGACGGCGTTGGGATCGGAGCGACAGTGATGCCGATGCGTGGCCGCCACTATGGGATCGAGACCATGCGCGAAAGAGTTGAACTCGCGGGCGGGACTCTCTCAGTGACCGAAGTGCATCCGCACGGCACCGAGGTCAAAGCTGTGATCCCCCTCAGCGAGAGCCCGCTAACCTAGCCGGGGGTTCGGGGGTGTAGCAGCTACCGTTCGGCCACGACCCTCATGCGCCAGAAGCTGCGAAACCCCCGAGATCAAACCGGGGGTTCGGGGGTGTAGCAGCTACCGTTCGGCTAGGGCCCTCATGCGCCAGAAGCTGCGAAACCCCCGAGATCAAACCGAACGTCAGTCGAAGGGGATCTTCTCGATCTTCGACGCGGTCGAGCGATGTTGCTGGGTCTCGGCGAGGTTGTCCATGAAGGCTTTCGCGGCAAGCATGAACTCTCTTGCCGAAGACGCCAGGTGCGAAGCGATCTCGGGGTTCATCTGTTTAACCAGGCCGATGCCCATGCACACCGGGCACGGGTACGGACACTCCCCCGTCGCGTGGTCCCCATGGCCGCTGAGACTTGAGATGAAACCGTCCCAGGGATCCGAATGGGTCTGGTCGCCGTCTCCGGGGACCCCTGTTCCATCCTTCATGCCGTCGTGCTCGCCCGTTTGATAGTTTGCGCCATCGGGGCCGCTGGGCTCTTGGTCGCTTATGCCGTCGGTCAACCCACGGTCGACTTCAGTTGGTTCCATGATCTGGCTCCTCGTCGGCTGGAGTTTCGGATGAGAACATTATGTTCAGCCAATCATCCTCAAAACGGGCCCCCGCGACACGAGACCGCTGCAGAACCTTCGGAAGGACCAGGTTCTTCTTCAAGTTGCCAACCTTGATGAACAATTCGTCTCCGCTGCGTGAAAGATCGACCTCAGATCGGTCAGTGAATGGCAGCCGAACTTTCAGCCGGTGCCCGCCTTCATCTTCGACCACTTTGATCACTTCGCCCCGGTAGAGAACACCGAGCGGATCTAGTTCACCATAAACCTCGCCGCCGAGTTTTTCGAGCAGAACATCGCCAACCATCTCTTGGTCGAACAGCCGCGCCGTGAGTATCGGCAATGGGCTGAAGCCCGATGCGATCGTTGCCATATGTTCAGCCTGCGACAGGCGCCACTTATCGAAGTACGGATCGACAACTTCGTCAGGAAGCAATCGGTTCACGACGATGGCATCAACCCCGTAACCAAAAAGCGAAAGATACGCGAACGTACGCTGGGCCTCGGCGATCACCATCTTTTCTGGGTTCATCACCAAACGGATCGAAGTGACGTCGGGATCGGTAAGGATGGCTTTGATCCCATCGATGCGTTCATAGAAACGGGTCGCTGCCTCGAAAACGCTGTCCGACGCTATCGGAGGAAGGCTCTTCACGTGTCGCAAAACGGGCCGCACCGCCTTGGCTATCTTGCGTTCAACGGGGAAGATCCTTTCGATGTACCAACTCAAGATCTCGGGCAACGACAAAAGTCTCAACGTTTCGGCAGTTGGCGCACAATCGACAACAAGAAGGTCATAAGTGCCCGACAGGTAATGCTCTTTGACGTCCGCTAATGAGAACAGTTCGTCAACACCGGGGATCACACTCAATTCTTCCGCTTCGATGCCCGACATGCCCGACCACGACAAAAGATCGATGGCATAGCGTTGGATCTCTCGCCAGCTATCTTCGAGGCGCTTCTGCGAATCGATCTGTTGACCCCAAAGGCCCCCTTCTATCTCGGTCGCCTCGGAGCCGAGTGGCCGGTCGAAAGCGTCGGCGAGAGAATGCGCTGGATCGGTGGACATGATTAGGGTCTTGTTGCCGGCCCTTGCGGAAGCGAGCGCTGTCGCCGCAGCGACAGAGGTTTTGCCAACTCCGCCTTTGCCGGTGAAAAGGATTATCCGCACTAGCTTTCGGCTCTTTCTTTGAGCGAATCGAGTGCGGCGTTCACCATCATATTGACGCCTTGCTTCCGCAGGAACCCGGGGACCGGAAAGCCCGGATCGATCGAATATTCATAGCTAACCAAGGTGCTCGCTTCGCGGCCCTCTAACGCGTATGACCCGGTGATCTCTTTGACGTCACCGCCAACCTTCTTCCACGAGATCCGGTTCTCACCGTAGGAATACTCCAGGGTGTAGTCGATTGTTTTGATGCGCGCGTCCACGGCGAATGATGCGCGCTGCGGGCGGCCTTGGTCGTCTTTGGCTATCACATCGGCCTTCTTGAATGCATCCATCCATGTCGGATAGGCCTCAACGTCTTGAACGACCTCGAGGATGCGCTGCGGCGTGGCGAAGATCTCTATCGATCTGGTTCCTGTGTCTGCCATTAGTTCTCCTTCGATCCGTGCCAGTCACTTCGCTCCGAAGAGACCTGATTGTAGGTACCACTTGCCCGACTCGGTCATCGTTCAACCATAAGGGGCATGGCCCGACCTGTCTTCCTGAAATATCCGCAATTGACCAGATGGGTCTTACCAACATGCATCGACGAGATCATCGGCTGATGGATGTGGCCGAAGTAGACCCGCGCCGGCTGCACGTCGCGGATGTATTCAAGCAGGTGAGACGATCCCCTCTCACGCCGCTTGGCGACAACATCGTAGGTGAGTTCCGGAAGGTCTGGAGGCACATGCGAGCAAACGACATCAACTATGCCAAGCGAATCCAATTTGGAGTTGTACTCCTCTTCCGGGATCTCTCCTTGGATGTGCAGCGGCGTTGGCAACCCTCCTCCAACGAACCCGATCTTGGCCCCCATGATTTCAATGACTTTGCCATCTACTGCCTCTACATTGCTTGGAGCCAATTCCCATGCCAGATGCGGGGTGTCAATATTCCCCAGGATCATGAGTGTTGGGCATTTCAGTGCGTCGAACACTGCCGCATAAGCCTCACGTACCAATGACATGAACCGTTGCGAAACTTCCTCGTCGAGGCTTTCACGGCGCCGCGTCATCACCGCGCGGGCCTCGTCGAACCGGCGCTCCGCTCGTAGTTGCACAACCTCCGTAACC
Organism: Actinomycetota bacterium; assembly: GCA_046262935.1. Taxonomy (GTDB): domain Bacteria; phylum Actinomycetota; class CADDZG01; order JAHWKV01; family JAHWKV01; genus JBHELT01. The sequence goes on from JBHELT010000086.1 coordinate 6,847, forward strand.
GCCTCGATGCCGAATACCTCGACCAATATCCCGTCCATGGTTGAGTAGTCGATGATGTTGATGAGGTCGCCGAGCAATAAGAGGGTGTCGGTTTCGTCTACCTCGCGCCGGAGGGCCTCCACGGCCGAGTGCAGATCAGAGATGACCTTGTACGCCATGTGATGATTGTATGGCCGTCAGTCAATCTTATGTTCGCCAAAATCGCGGGTGAAGTCCTGTCCTGCGACTGAAGAAACTTTCTGAAAATAGTTTCGTGATTGGGGTCGCGCAAGGGCGAGATTGTCAGTACCCCTCTTTACTATGAGGGGATGGAAGAAACAGTGCAGTTCAGCTATCCATCCGGTGCCGTTCGCGATGCCGATCTGTCCGACCCTTCTTTCACGGATGAAGAAGTGATCGAAGGCGTCGATCGCTGGTATCACGCCCGCCTGGCGTGTGACAGGGCACTCATGTCCTTCATCCTGGGGGCCGAGCACCGGGGAATCCACAAGCGTGACGGGTTCGCGTCGATCGAAGACTGGACGGCCAATCGATTCGGCATGGGATACACCAAGGCAGTCGAATTCGTGACGATCGCCCGATGTTTGAATGAGTGCGAGGCTATCGACCGGGCGTACTCACAGGGCAGGGTCAGTTACGACCATCTGCGCGCCATCTGCCCCATCGCCAACTATTACAACGAGACTGCCCTGTTGGACGCCGTCGAAGGACGTCCCGCCGCCGACGCGTTCAAACTATTCAAGAAGATCATCGCGGTAAGTGCTGAAGACTCACGATATCTGCGTGCTGAACGCTGGATGCAGATGCGATGGGACGATCAATTGCGCATGCTCTACGTGTATGCCCAGTTGCCCGAGGATCAGGGCGCAGCCTTTGAAAAGGCGATCGACGCCTTAGCGACGAAGATCCCCGACGATCCCTCGATGTCCGGTCATACCCCGCTCGGCACCAAGCGGGCAGATGCGCTCAGTGAATTGGCGGGAGCGGTCCTGTCTCAACTATCTCCCAGTTCGCAGATCGTCATCCACGTCGAGGCCAAAGCCCTTGTGTCCGACGAAGCCTGCGCCGAAATCGAAGGCGGGCCAGCGATCTCGGTCGAAACCGCTCGACGTCTGATGTGCGATTCGGTCATCCAAACCGTTGTCGAAAACCCTGATGGCGATCCGATATCCATGGGAAGGGCCAAACGATTTCCACCGCCATACATGAAGCGAGAACTAAGAAGAAGAGACAACCATTGCCGATTCCCACAGTGCCGCCGCAAGAAATCTCTCATCGCGCACCACATCCTGTGGTGGGGCAAAGACATGGGCCCAACTGATTGGGACAACCTAGTCATGCTGTGTCCTGGGCACCACTACCTCGTTCATGAAGGCGGTTGGACGATCATCGGCGAACCGCCCGAAGTCAGCTTCGTCTCCCCGGCGGGTCGTCAAGTGAAACCGGGTCCCCCACCCGTCCCCGAAGAAATCGCGATGCGGTTTGGACCGGAATTCGCACTCGCACTCGGGGGAGCCCAATCGTCAAGAACTCAGGAACCGAGTGCAACGGCCGCCGTTCGGGAGCCGTGAACGATCACTTCCTGGCGGCAAAACTCGCGGCCAGACCTCCGAAGATCAATAAAGCCCCGAGCCCTATCGACGAATAGAGCAAAGTGCGCGCCGAAAGAAGAGACACAGCCTTCGGGTCCTCGGCTTTTCGAGTGGCGTCGTATGCGCTCACTGCAACCAGTGCGGCATATGCCGCGAAGTAGCAGAGCTTGATCACCAACAACATGACTCGCGGCGATGGCAAGAAAAGTGCCGTGAGCAGCCACCAAAGACCGATGATGACCCGAGAAACTCCATCGATCGTTTCCCCTAGGTACAGGTGACCTAGGCCTGGCACTAACGACAGGGCGCCTGCCACGCGCGGATCCTTAGGGGCCATGATCTTCGGGTCGTCGTCCTCAGACTTGAACGCATCATAAAAACTCGTTCCGCAGACTGAACATCGGTTGCTGGACATCGGGTTTTCGTTGTCACATGAGGGACAAGTCCAGGCCAGTACTTTTCCACGCTTGGTGATGGGGCCGGATCTAGCTTCGACATCAGCGTCATGAGGCGTGTCAGCAACTTTGCCCCATGCCGCTTTCACTTCCGGACTGTCCTCAGGCTGAAGCTTGGGGACCAATCCCACGTTCAAAGTGGCGCCGGTGTCGATAGGTCCAACGGGGCCCGCGGTGCTGGGGGCCAGCGTGCTGGGGGAAGCGGCGCTGGGGGCCGGCGTGCTGGGGCCCGCGGTGCTGGGGGCCGGCGTGCTGGGGGAAGCGGTGCTGGGGGCCGGCTCGAACTTGAGCAGGCACAACGAGCAGAATTCCGCATCGTCTCGGTTGAGGCTCTTACAACGGGGGCAATGCATCGTTCAACTATCCCCCGAAACGACGGATCCTTGCCGAATATTCGAGGACCGTTTCAACGACATCTTCCTCGGTGAGCGACGGGAAGTACTTGGGAGTGAACACCATCTCTGCGTATGCCGACTGCAGTGGCAGGAACCCAGACGATCGCATCTCACCTGAAGTCCGCCAGACGATGTCCGGGTTGGGATAGGGCTGTCCTGCCGTGTCGAGGAAGTCCGACACATCCAGCCGTGCGATGCCCCCGGTGTCGGCGATGCCCCCGGTGTCGGCGAGGCCCGCGCGGGTGGTGAAAGCGGCAGGGTCGGCCCCCGACGCGCGGCTCATCTTTTCGATCGCTCGTTGCATCTCGTCGGCCCCACCGTAGTTGATCGCGAGGTTGATGACATTGCGAGTGAAAGCCTCAGTCTTGGCCTCGATCTGTTCGATGGCCACTTTCAGACTCGCAGGAAGTCCGTCGGGGAAACCCGCGGCGGCAGCAGTTGGCTCGGCGCCGGCGGGGACCCCCTCGAGCCTACCTAGATGCACAACGCGCACCTCTTCTTCGATCGCCTCTGGAAGAAGGTCGCTCAGCCATTCCTCGTAAAGAGCCATCAGGGCCGCCACCTGGTCGGCGCTTCGTTTCCAATTCTCGGTCGAGAAGGCCCAAACGGTGATGGTGTGGATCCCGATCTGACGACAGAATCGTGACAGTTTCTTCGCAACCTCGAAACCCTTTCGATGACCATCCATAACGGTCTCGCCTCGCTCTTCGGCCCACCTTCGGTTGCCGTCGGGGATAACGGCGAGGTGGTGCGGGATGGCCGCCTCGCCCTTACGTAACCGCTCAATGGCACCTTGCACAACCGGATCATCGCCTCCGGCCCGCTCGGCGGCTGGCTGACGGGTGGATGTGGGTGTATCCATCGGATGTCTCAACCGACCGAGGGAACCCGGTCCACGACCAGGCGGGTCAAACGTTCCAGAGCCTCGCGGGCCTCGCCCTCGCCGATCTCTTTCAGTGCGATCAAAGCCTTGTCCACATGATCGAACGCGATCTCGCGCGCTTCGTTAAAGGCACCGCTTTCCACTACTGCGCCGCGAACGCGGTCGACATCGACATCGGCGGAACCCAACGAGTCAGACAATCCATCAACCTTGCTTATCGCCAGGATGACCGGCAGTGTGTAAACACCATCGCGAAGGTCGGTCCCCGGAGGCTTTCCAAGTGCGTCTTCACTCGCCGCGATGTCTAAAAGGTCGTCGGCGATCTGGAATGCATAACCGAACGAGGAGCCGAAATTCTTGAGGCTCTCAACCTCGGCGGCAGCAGCCCCCGCTAACGTGGCACCTAGCCGCGTGCATGCTTCGATGAGTGATGCAGTTTTTCCGCGGATCGTCGACAGATAGTCGGCCTGGGTCCGCGCCGGATCATAGGTAGAGCGCAGTTCGCTCACCTGACCTTCAACGACCTCGGCTATCGCGTCGGCGAGCACCGAGGGAACATCTCCCCCAACTTCTGCCGCCAGGCCCGAAGCCTTTGCGAAAAGGTAATCACCAGCAAGGATGGCGACCTTGTTGCCCCATCTTTGGTTGGCGCTGGGGACCCCCCTGCGAAGATCGGCCTCGTCGATCACGTCGTCGTGGTAGAGCGTCGCAAGATGCGTCATCTCGATGGCGGCGCCGGTCATCTCGGCCGCGCGATTCGATCCTCCAGCCGCCTTTGCGGCCAGAACAACCAATGCAGGGCGCAGTCTTTTCCCGCCAGCTTTCGTCAGATAGGTTGTCGACTCCGTTAGGAAAGATGTCGCTTCTGAAGAAACCGCGACCATCAGCTCTTCGATGCGGGCTAAGTCATCTGCGATCGGCTCTAGGACTGCTCCAACTTGATCGCGGGAAAGTGGCTCCACCCTTGATCACACACCACAGATCTGTATCAACACTTCACGGTCACGTGCTCGATCGAACTCGATGAACATGACCCTCTGCCACTTACCCAACAGCAATTCGCCATCGCCCACGGGGATGTATTCCGAAGTCTTTCCGCCAAGCACTTGCCGTAGATGCGCGTGGGCATTCTTCGTTTCGTCTTCGTGCATGTTCTCTGTGCGGATGTTGAAGTCATCGTGCAGATAGGTCTCCATCATCGGCACCAGTCGTTGAAGGGTCGCGTTGATATCGGCAAGCAAACCCGATTCCTTCTCGTTGACCAATACGGCGCAAGTGGTGTGCGGTGAATAAACCAGGGCATACCCTTCTTGAATCCCTGAGGTCAAGATGACCTTCTCGACGTCAGCCGTGATATCGATGACGTGGAACTCGTTCTTGGTTCCGATCTGTAACCTCTCTCGATGGATCTTCAACGATGACTCCTTAGGCGGACGGACAAGATCAACTAAAGACTTGCCGGCAAGGGAAAGAACACATCTTCGGTGGCTACCGTGATCTCTTCGACCTCTTTGATACCCCTTGCCTTTAGATTCTCAACCACTCTTTGAACAAGCACTTCTGGCGTTGAAGCGCCCGATGAGATCCCAATGACTTCGGCACCATCCAGCCATTCGGATCGGATGGTGGTTTCGTCTTCGATCAACCATGCTTGGGCCCCCGCCTCGCGGGCCACCTCAACCAATCGGTTGGAGTTCGAAGAATTCTTAGAGCCCACCACGAAAACGACATCGGCCTCGCGGGCAAGACTCTTCACGGCTGCCTGTCTGTTCTGACTGGCGTAGCAGATGTCGTCTTTGGTAGGCCCCTTGATCGAAGGGAAGCGCTCTCGAAGTGCATCGCGGATCTGGATGGTGTCGTCGACGGCCAGGGTTGTCTGCGATATGAAAGCGACGTCGGCACCATCTGCGATCGGCAAACTCGCAACATCCTCGGGCCGCTCGACGACGATCGTCTGATCGGGGGCCTGGCCCGATGTCCCTTCAACCTCTTCGTGTCCAGCGTGGCCTATCAGCACGATCGTCTTGCCCTGGCTCGCGAACCTGCGCGCTTCGACGTGCACCTTGGTCACCAATGGACATGTCGCATCGATAACGGTGAGGTCGCGCGCTTTGGAGTTTTCGTAAACCCAAGGTGCAACACCGTGAGCGGACAGCACGCAGATAGAACCTTTGGGTATCTCGTTCTCGCTCTCAACGAAGATGGCACCCTTCGCCTCGAGTTGGGTGACAACGTGCAGGTTGTGGACGATCTGTTTTCGAACGTAAACCGGGGCGCCGTGCACCTCAAGAGCCCGCTCAACGATCTCAACCGCGCGATCAACGCCAGCACACCATCCGCGTGGGGCTGCTATCAGGATCTTCTTGAGCTTAGAAGGGCTCACTTGGCGCCTGTGATTTCGGCGCCTGCGGTAGCGGCCTCGGCAACACGGCTATCGGCCTGGGCGTTGGCTGCGGCAAGTTCGGTTGCAACTTTCACGGCCTCATCCATGAGGGCATCGACCATCTTGTCGGCCGGCACCCACCCGATCTGTTTGCCCCTCGAGAACAGCAGTCCCCGCCCTGGGCCTGCCGCGATACCAACATCGGCTTCGCGTGCCTCGCCCGGGCCGTTGACTTCGCAACCCATGACAGCGATCTGGATGGGGGGCAGTTTCATCGATTCGAGTCTCTCCTGAACCCGCCGAGTGAGATCGAATACATCCAACTCGGCCCTGCCGCAGGACGGGCATGCCACCAGATCGAAGGTGGAACGACGCAAGCCAACGGTCTGCAGTATCTGCTTTGCAACTTTCACCTCTTCGACCGGGTCGGCCGTCAAAGAAACCCTTATGGTGTCGCCGATGCCCTCAGACAGAAGCGTGCCGATGCCGATCGCCGATTTCATGATCCCGTAAGGCGGTGGTCCGGCCTCGGTGACGCCCAGATGCAAGGGGTAATCAACGGCTTCAGCGAGCAGCCGATATGCGGCGATCATCTGAGGAACGTTCTGATGCTTGACCGAGATCTTGATGTCTTCGAATCCCTCGTCTTCGAGCAGTCGCACTTCTTCTAGAGCGCTCGCAACGAGAGCCTCAGGTGTCGGGCCCCCGAACTTCGCGACCAATCGTTTGTCCAAAGAACCGGCATTCACTCCGATGCGGATGGGGACCTTGCGTGCCTGGGCCTCTTTGACGATGGTTCGGATCTGACCTTCATCGCGGATGTTTCCCGGATTCAATCGCAGGCCCTGGACGCCAGCCTCAAGAGCCATCATCGCGAGGCGGAAAGAGAAATGGATGTCCGCGATGATCGGCACACCGGCCTCTTTCACTATGTGGGGCAATGCTTTGGCATCGCCCTCGTGCGGCACCGCAACCCTTACTATGTCGGCGCCCTGAGTCGCTATGGCGTGGGCTTGGATGAGCGTGGCATCCACGTCTTCGGTCTTGGTCGTAGTCATCGACTGGATCGAGACGGGGGCCCCGCCGCCGATCTCGACGCTGCCGACCTTCAATCTCCTAGATACCCGACGCTCTGCCAGCATGCCTTACATTCCCTTCGATGCGTGGCCGACGTGACCACTGTGCCTCCGCGACCCCAGATGGACTCGATCGGGGACTCGGTTGAAGCGTGAACCAGGGCTATCGTCCCAGTGAATCGAGGGCTGAGCAAACACTAGAACCCTCATGTCTGGTGCCTGGATGCCAGTTTATGGACTCGATACCCAAACCGAGCGCACTTGTTGTGGAGATTTCGCGAATATGTGCCCTGTTTGAACGAATGTGCTGCCCGATCATGAAGCAGCTAGCCGCACTGCTATGGCCCGATACAAATACGCCCTAATACAAGGGCCGGGCGGACACGTACACCGCGGCCGCGATGCCTAGAAGCAAGCCACTCACGGCCAGCAAGCCCCATTTCGCGATCTTGGGGAGGCCACCAACCACCATTAGAAGGGGCGCCAGGCCCAACACGAACCGCGGCATCGAAAGCAGGGGCCTTGGCAGGAACACCGATGTCATCGGCAGGATCAGCCATAGAGCTCCGAAAAGACCGAGACCGAAACCGATCCAGCGGTGGCCCCTGCGGCCCAGATACACGACAACCCCAACGATCAAGGCGGTGCCTACGACCAACGCGAGGAAGTCTGCCAGGAAATAGGGACCGTATGACGTCCTTCTATATGCAAGCCAGCCCTGGATCCCTTTCAAGATGGTCAAGGGAAACGGCGTCAGTGTTCGTTGCCACCCTTTCTGTGCTTCCAGGAACGCCAAAGGCCGTCCGATGGCTCCCCACGAATAGGCCAACCACAAGACAAGCCCCCACAACGGAGCCAGCGCAGCGAGCATCGGTCTGACCAGACCGTTGAGATCTGGTAAGTGCGTTCGACCTGGAAGGCCATCAGCGGGGGGGCCGTGACCTGCATCCGTTGCTGGTTGAACGCGATGCCTCTGCCTGGACGCGTAAACGACGCCAACCAACGCGACGGTCAGCAGGAAACCTATGGGACGCGACATACCAGCCATAGCCCCTAAGACCGTGGCCAACGCATAGCGCCTATTGATCATCAACCACAGGGCACATGTCGAAGCGAAGAAAAAGGCCGACTCACCGTAGGGGGCAACCAAGAAGAAGGCAGTGGGGAACAACGAAACGGCCACAACCGCATATCGTGCCGCGCTGGCCGAGAACAGTTGCTCGGTCAAGCGGAAAAGGAAATACAAGCCCGCGAAGGTAAGCGCACTTGCCACAAGAAGCCCAGCCCACAGTTCACTACCCCCGATCAGTGGCCGCACGATCGCAGCGAGAAGGGGGAACGCAGGGAAGAAAGCGAAGGTCGAAAGGTCTTGGCCGTAGCCGTGAACGATGATCTTCAAGTACCAAAGTGCATCGGAGCGAAGCCAAACCCCAGCAAGAGCCTGCTGCACACCATGAAGTTTCGGCGGCGAATAACCGGCGACGCCAACGGTTGGCCCTGAATGCATGAACGCGCTCGCGTACCAAGCGGCGACACTACTGATGGTTCGAAGGGTCACCCAACCGATGCTTGCCCAGAACCAAGGATGGTCGCGTAAGCGTCTCGGAGCTGCGGTCACACCACGAAGGTTAAGTCACAGTTGCGCTCTAAGGCGAAACAGCGGGCCGCTCAGACGTGCAGGTCGAAGACTCTCAACCGGTACGTGACAGAACTGCAGGAAGTGTGCGCCACAAGATGTGAAGGTCCGATACAACCGACCAGTTCTCGACGTAGAACAAGTCGTAGCGCACGTAGTCTGAGAATGAGAGCTGATGACGTCCGTTGACCTGCCATAGACCAGTCATGCCAGGCTTCACCTTGATGCGGCCACGGAGCCAGTCGTCGTAGCGAGCCACTTCCTCTGGGAGCGGTGGGCGAGGCCCCACCAAACTCATACGGCCAGCGAACACGTTCAGCAGCTGCGGCAGTTCATCGATGTACCACCTGCGCAGATACTTGCCGACCTTGGTCACGCGTGGGTCGTCTTTGATCTTGAAGAGCAGTCCATCGGCTTCGTTGTGGTCGAGAAGATCGACCTTCATGGTGTGCGCATCGCGTACCATCGTACGGAACTTGATCATCCCAAATTCCTTACCAAACTGACCTACGCGGATCTGCTTGTAGAAGATGGGGCCCTCGCTCGTAAGCTTCACAGCTATGGCGGCGATCAACAAGATCGGCGAGAACAAGACGAGAAGCAGCGTTGCCATCAACAGATCGAAGGTGCGCTTCACCATGACTTGCGACCGCTTCAGTTGGATCTTACGCAGTGACAAGACAGGTACACCATCAAGAGGCTCAACCGCAACACGCGATGCTGCAATGTGAGTTAGGCCCGCAGAAACACGAACCTCAACGTCGTGGTCCTGCAAGTCACGGTACAAACGTGCAAGTTTGTCTTCGGGAACGGCCGAGCTTGCAACCAGCACCGCACTAGCGCGTGCCATGTCAACTGCTCCGGCGATGTCGGGGGCCGAACCGTAAACGGGCAGGCCCTCGATGCGAGTGATGCTTGTTCCATTCAGTTCGCCGTTGGCTGCAACGAAACCGACCGGCTTGAACCCGATCCCCTGGTTTCGTTTCAGGGTACGAGCGATCGCACGGGCTTCTTCGTTAAGGCCAACGACCAGCATCGGAACACACAACCTGCCAGTTGAGCGGATCATGTGAAGGACCTTGCGGAAGACCAATCGCCCTGCGCTTACCGTCAGCAGACACGAGATCCAAGACGCTGCGATGAAACCTCTGGAAACATCGCGCTCGGCAAGGAAGAACGAGAGCATGATCATCGCGACGATGCCGGTGTTGACGCCGTTGAAGATCCTCTTGATCTCCTCTGACGCCGATTTCATGTGCGAACGATCGTAAAGACCAACGAAAGTGAAGATGGCCAGCCAGATCGGAACGCTCACGATGAGGATGCCCTGGTAGTCGGCGGCCGGGTTAGCGTTTGGAAGAAGACCTGATTCGAACCGAAAAACGCGGGCCAGATAGAAACCCATGACGATGAACGAGATGTCTGTCAGGACGTTCAGAAGAACTACCCAATGCATCTGGTTCTTGCGCTCACGGATGGCTGGGCTCACGCCATACCTCCATGAGACGTGAAGGCAGCATCGACCGCAGAGTCGATGGCCTCAAGAAGAGCGAGCTGGAAAGCCTGCTCGGAAAACCCCTCAGCGTGGCGCTTGAGAACGCTGGTGTCCCAAGTACGGCTTTCCAGCTCATCTATAGCTGCGTTCAACATTCCCCCCCGTTGCTCCGGGAACAAGATCCCCGTTACACCAGGTACAACGGTTTCGAGGGCCCCTCCGTTACGAAAACAAACAGATGGGATGCCAGCAGCATTGGCTTCCAGGGGCACCAGGCCGAAATCTTCCTGCCCCGCATGGATCAAAGCCCTGGCTCTGCCGTACAGATCGAGTAGCTCATCGTCGCCTACACGCCCGGCGAAACGGACATTCGGGCCCGCCATCCGCTCGAGATCGGCGCGGGCAGGGCCGTCTCCCACGACTACCAGGGGGGCTCCCCTTTCGCCGCATACCTGAACAGCCAGATCTACCCTTTTGTAGCCAAGCAGGCGCGAAACAACTAAGTAATGATCACCTCCTTTCATCGTGGGCTGTGCTCCGGTTCGATGATCGCCATCCCAGAGTTTGGCGAAACGTTTGGTATCTACCGGCGGGTGAACGACCCTGGCCTTGCGGCCGTAATGGGTCCAGATGCGCGAGGAAACGAGCTGGGAGATCGCAACATAGGCATCGGGGCGGGCCGCCGCCTTCTTGTCGAGAGCTTTGAAGCGCCCGAGGACTGGCTTGAGTGGCTTCTTTGCCCATCCAGGAAGGGGGCCGCCCTCGTCGAGATAGTCATGCATTTGATAGATCCATCGGGGCGGGTTGTAGCAATAAACAACATGGAAGGCGCCGCGGGCATCCACATGATGCGCCCAATGGGTGCTGCTCGAAATCACCAAGTCAAAGCCCGATAGGTCGAAGTTGCGGAATGCCAGCGGGTAAAGGGGAAGAAGTGCCCTGAAAGTCTTTTCTGTGTGGGGAAGCTTCTGCATGAAACTCGTCCTGATGTCCATCGAACGAAACTCGTCGAACGTGCCATCTGGGTCGTACATGCTGGTGAAGATGGGGGCATCCGGGAACAGACGTGCCATGGCAACGACGCTGCGTTCGGCCCCCCCTCTTTGATTGAGGAAGTCGTGAACTATGGCGACCTTCAATCGACGGCCGCCTTCTGCACGACCATCAGCCCGGAAGCATCGGCAGATACCTCGGCGTACATGTCGAGCACCGCTTGTGCGGTTGCTTCGATCGAGAACCGCTCGGCGCCTTTGCGGGCAGCGTACGAAACGGCTGTGCGCTTGTATGGGTCCTTAACATAAGCAGCGATCTCGGCGGCGAGAACGACGGCGTCCCCAGGGGCCACGACAGAGCCTTCGCCCTCCAACACGATCTCTGGACCTGCACCTTCAGCGCTGGCGATCACCGATGTCCCGGCTGCCATGCCTTCGACTATCACCCTTCCGAACGGTTCAGGCAGTTTGGAAGCGTGGACCAGAACATCGAGCGCAGCCATCACCGACTCCGGAGAGTCGCTCCAACCAGCCCAAACCCATCGGCTTTCGAGGCCAAGTTCGGTGACTCGTGCATGGATCGATCCTTCGTACGCCGCTTCGTTCTCCGGGAAAAGACACTCGC
>JBHELT010000087.1:0-6763 GCA_046262935.1 Actinomycetota bacterium
CACGAAACAAGATCGAAGGGGTGATCACAGACGTGGTGGAAAAAGGACCGGTCGCAATGGTAAGTATCGGGGGGCCCCCTAGAGTCGAAGCGATGGTTACGCGGGCCACGCGCGATGAACTTCAGCTCGAAGCGGGCAAACGAGTGTGGCTGAGCTTCAAAACAACCGCCGCCACCATGGTCCCCAGAAATCACGCTTAACCGTAGTCGTATCGTTCTTTCGCGCAGATGGAGCCGCCGCGGGGCCAAGTTCAACGCGGACTTTGGTTTCTAGAACTAGGAAAGGCGCTCGATCCCAGGAATGTGATCGAAGCCTTCATCGAAACTCACGATGCGTTTGATCTTGTTTGATTTCATTACTGCTATGTGGATGGAGTCACGCGCCGATATTCCTTGTCGACCAAGCAGTACGTTCTTCGCTTCCTCAACATCTCCGAGGTGAACTGGCAGAACCTCATCGACGACATCCGTGATCACATCGAACGCTGGTTGGACGGCATCTAGCCGCCCGATGGCCGAGTAACGGTGAAGAATCTCTTGTAGCACCTCGACATCGGTGACGAGCTTTTCGCCCTTCACGATCAGGTCGTCTAGCAATCTCATCGCATCATCCTTATGTGGATGATCAGCGCCCACGAGATACATGGGCACGTTCGAATCGATGAAGATCAATTGGAACCGTAGCCTCGTTCGATCTCCGAGAGCATCTGCTCCATACTTCCTGAAGGAAAATCATGTCGTGCCGCAACCCGAACCGCGGCTAATTTGCGGGAAGGGTCTCCCGAAGCTGAGTGCCGACGAGATTCCTTCAGGGCCCGCCGTACCAGCTCGGAGACGGTTACGCCTTGACGCCGGGCATCCTCTCGGATGGCCTCCATCTCCATTTCATCGAGAACTACCTGGAGGCGGATACTCATAAGATGAGTATATCGTACTGATTCAGCCTCTTAACTCGCAGCGGCCCTCTTTATGCTGTCGAGGTGATCGTTGGTGTGGACGATCATCATCTTCTCGATGACATCGCCAGCGAAACGCACTGGCCCTTCTCCGAAGTCCTTGTCTTCGCCTAGGTCGCGGGACAGCTGTTCAGCGGTCAGGCCCCCGATCCTTTTAAGTGCGTCGGGGAACTGGGTCCTCAGCGCATCGAGGATCTCTTCCTTGCTTATGTCGGCGAACGTCTCGGCATGAACTGCATTCACATCGTTCACGAAGTCAGGCGTCCAACTGAGTTCGCCGCCCTTGGCTACGTGTTCGGCGAGGCTGCTGCAGAACTGAGCGCCGACGGCAACGTGATGTGCAACAACGCCAGCCGGCCACCCCTCAGGATCGGTCACAGACTTCAGTTGGGATCCGTCGAGCGACTCGATGAAAGCGATGAACTCGTCTCCGGCCAGACGCAGGCGGTCGGTCAGGTCTTGGGGGTCATAGGAACTCATTGGGACAACAGTAACAGGCGAGGAATTGAAACGAACGCAGTCTTTGGCGGATGCTTAGCCTTCATCTTCGACAAGGAGGCCACACCGATGCCAGAGATCACCAAGCACGTCGAGACCATGTTCTCTTACGCCGACCTTTCGACTACCGACCTACAAGGCGCCAAGAAGTTCTACACGGAGCTGTTCGACTGGCAGGTCGAAGATGTTCCGATGGGGCCGAACGACTTCTACGCCATCTTCAAGAAGAACGGCAAGACTACGGCGGCCGCGGCCAACCAGAGGAAGGAGCAAGCCGACGCCGGCGTTCCTGCGATGTGGAATACGTACTTCACCGTGACCGACGTCGATAGCCGCTCCAAGGAGGCAGAGCGTGCCGGGGGAACCATCCACGCGGGCCCGTTCGATGTCTTCGAATCGGGGCGTATGAGTGTTATCTCGAGCCCAAGCGGTGCGTTCTTCAGCCTTTGGCAGGCAAAGAACGACATAGGCGCGCAGGTCATGAACGAGCCGAACACACTCACTTGGACCGAGTGCGTATCGACCGACATCCAAAAGGACCGCGCTTTCTTCACGGAGTTGTTTGGTTGGGACGCCGAAGAGATGCCGGAGCCGTCCGGAGGCGTTTACGTCCTGCTCAGGAAAGAGGAGCAGTCGGTCTGCGGACTGATGCCGGTGCCAGCTGAGGGGATGCCATCATTCTGGCTGAACTACTTCAACGTCGCAGATTGCGAAGCTTCGGTCGACAAGGCGCGCAAACTCGGGGCCACGATCCAAAGGGAGACGACACCCATCCCCGGCATCGGACGCTTCGCTCTGGTAAACGATCCACAGGGAGCGGGCTTTGGGCTGCTAGAGCCGGAGCCGCGTCAGAGCTAAGTGTTCTTGCTTGATGTCTTGCGCTTGCCTGAAGTCTTGGGTGTCTTGGCAGGTAGCGTTAACGCGAAGTCGCTTCCCATACGGACCCACTTGGCAAGTGAACGTGCATTGGTTGTCCCGGTCTTGTCGACATAGATGTAGCCCTTCATCGGCCGCTTAGCGAAGTCCATGGGCCGGGCACCGGGCTGCTTGAGGGCTGCATCGTGGGCATCGGGCCCAACGCGCACCATCAAATCGTCTTTCATCACGCCGGCGAACATGTTGCGGTTGACGGTGAAGCAGAGTCCGCCGAACATCGAGATCTCTGCCGTTTTCTTCATTGGGCCAATGGCTGCCCGAACGCGCTCGGCCAGGTCTTCGTCGTATGCCATAAGACAAGAATAATCGAGTGACTCCGGGTTTAGTATCCGAAGATCTCAATCGCCATCAAGGAGTGATCGTTGGCCCCCACTTCGTACTTCACTGCCTCAACGCTCGACTTCTTATCCGAGCTTCGGAACCACAACGATCGGGATTGGTTCAACGCCAACAAGGCTCGCTACGAAGAGAATGTCAAGGAGCCGTTCCTCGAGTTCATCGATGAGGTTGGGCCGAAACTCCGAAAGCTGAGCCCCCACATCGTTGCCGACTCACGACCAGTCGGGGGCTCGTTCTTCAGGATCTACCGCGATGTCCGCTTCTCGAAAGACAAGAGTCCATACAAGACCCATGCCGCGGCGCATTTCAGTCATGCGGCTACCAACAGAGATGTTCACGGACCCGGCTACTACCTGCACATCGAACCCGGCAACTGTGGTCTCGCCGGAGGGATGTGGCAACCCGAGCCGAAGGCGTTGCTCCAGATCCGAAAGCGCATCGTTAGGGACCCCAACGGCTGGCGCGCAGTGGTGAAGAAGGTTCCTGACATGGAGGGCGAAAAACTGGTGAGGCCGCCGACGGGTTTCTCTCCCGATCATCCCTTGATCGAGGACATCAAACGCAAGGATTTCGTCGCATGGTTAAGGCTCGAAGATTCTGAAGTCACTTCAGCGGGCTTACCGGCATTATTCGTTTCTTCCTGCCGGAAGATAGCGCCCTTGATGCAATTCTTGGCGAAGGCGATCAACGTTTCCTGGTGAGTCGCGGTAGGGCCGGCAGGCAAACCCCAGCAGACCCCAGCAGGCAAACCTTAGGCGGGCACGAAAAATTCCAGAGCGATGTTGTCAGGGTCTCTGAAAGAAACGTCGGTCCCGTACGAGTGTTCTTCGATCTCGCTGTGGGCGATGCCAAGTTCGTCGAGGCGAGAAGCCCAACTCTTCAGCTCGTCAAGGTCCTTGCAGACGAATGACAGATGATCGAGCCCGGTCTTGAACTCATTGAAAGGCCCATCGGTTGCGGTGTGATGGTGCTGGTGCAGCCCTATCAGGACCCCTCCGGGGACCAGGTAGCCCTTGTGGTAGAAAGTTCCAGCATCCTCGTCTAGCACAGGAGCAAGACCGAACAGACGCTCGTACCAAAGGGCGCTCACCGAAAGATCGCTTACCGTAAGAGCCACATGTGCAACCCCAGGGAAATCGGCCATATCATGCCTTTCCGGTAGAAAGTCATGAGTTTAGTCGACAGATCGAGGCGTCGGTCTTGAAAAACCCAATGCTGAGCAGGAATCCAGGGCCTTGGCCCCGAACTATTAGACCAGCCATGGCCCGACCGTTTCAAGACTCATGCCAGTGCTCGATAGCAACATCTCTTAAGAAGGCGGTGCGAAGATCAAAGCGATGACTACATGCGCAACACCTACTGCTGGCGCGACTTCGCGCGCTCGCTACCTCGGGGCGGTCATGATGATTCTCGGAAGCATCACGATGGTCCAGGCGATACCAACCTCTTTTGCATCCGGAAGCCTTACCTTCACGAAGAACCAAAACGCGAGTCCCCAAGCTTCAACGGTGACTCAAACTTCGGCTGGCTGGAACGAACCTGCCGGTGTCATCGCCAGCGATGGGTCCGGATGGATGTCGTTCCAGGGATTCGGCGGTAGCTCAGGAGCCAGCCGGATAGTCGCAGGTGGTGAGTGGCTAGACGCAGGGCTGGCGAAATACAGCACCGACCGCGGCGGCGACAGTGGAGACGTGACGGCAGCCGCGGACCGCGCCAACACGGTTTTCATCGGTCACTTCGATTCGGGGTTGCAAAGCGAAATCGACTACACACGCGACGGGGGAAAGACGTGGCAGACCGCGTCGAACGTACTGGGTCAACCAGCACAGGAGTCCGCCAATCCATTCCAGATCGATCGCCCGTGGATAGCGGCTTACAGCCCCGACAGCGATTTCCACCACACAAAGCTTTATCTCACGTATCACGACTTCTTCGGCCCGGGCGCGATGTGGATGGTCGCATGTTCGATGCAAACAGGAAGTCTCGCCTGCGGAGCGCCGCGAACGATCAACGGTGCCGAGTCGGCCTGTAACGCCATACCGGGTGGCATCACCGTGGCGCCAGCAGGACCCCACGCGGGAAGGGTCTTCTCGGTCTGGACAACTGCCGATCCCGTCCTTAATCCTGTGTCCGGATGCAACTTCACGGAGGCGGCACCGTTCTACAGGATCCTAGTGGCGTACTCAGATAACGCCGATGCCGGACCTGCATCCACCTGGACGACAACGACTGTCTATGTGGGCCCGACCAACGATCCGAAGTGTGCCAACACAGCTCCGATAAACGGAGTCACAACCGCCACATGCGCCGACGCGAGCATGCTTTTCACTCCTATCGCTACGGACAACGCCGGCAACGCTTATATCGCTTTCATCGACTACATCGATACGCTCGATGAGTCATACGATGTTTATCTCTCGCGCTCGCTCGATGGCGGCACCACCTGGAACGGAAAGGGCGACGGCACGGGGGCCCCCATCCGAGTCGACCATTCCCCAGGGACACATATCCTTCCAGCTATCGCCGCTGGCGATGCGGGCAGGATCGGCATCGGCTATTACCAAACCGATTTCGTCACCAAGCCGTTCATGGTCGGGGAAACCTGCCCCTCGAGTTTCAGAGGGATAGTGGCTTGCGGCGGCAAACCGCATCCACAGCCGCCCGATACCCCCTGGAAAACGATGGGAGCGATAAGTGTTAATGCTGATTCTGCCAACCCGACATTCGAAGAGGCGCAGGCATCGGACTCAGGAGTCGTTGTGCACTATGGCGATGCCTGCAACGTTGGCATCTTCTGCAGCGGCGGGGCCGATGGGAACCGAAGCCTGCTCGACGCGACCGCCGGGTTCGTCGATCTCGCCGGCCGTTTCGTCTTCGGCTGGACCGATCAGCGCGAAGATCCGCAGGCCCTCGCCCATTCTTCGAGTACCAACGCTACGCAAGATCAGGGCCTTAGAGACCGCGTTTACATGGCCTGCGAAGCATCGGGGCCTTCGCTTCTAGCGTCACCGACAGGCCCCTCCATCTGCAGGCAAGCGAGCGTTTTGGGAGAAAAGTCAACTAGGGGCCTGGGCGCTACAGGGCCCCCTCCGGCCATCTACGCGGGGTTCGCGATGCTGGTCATTGGCTTGCTGATGTTAACGATGGTCAGAACCAGGAAGACTCCTAGCTGAGTCCTTAGTCGGCTCTAGTTTGAGGTCACCTTTTCCGGCTCTGGTATCTCGATCACTTCGTCCCCTGCAGCCCGAGGAGCTGAACGAAAGTTGATCGCCTCGTGCGTCCCATCACAGAACGGTTTGTTGCCCGATCCGCCACACCTACAAAGCGCAGCGTTCTTTCGCTCGACGATGAATTCATTTCCTTCGGAGTCAATGACCGTGAAGTTGCCTTTCACCAAGAGTGGCCCGTTGTCGGATGATTGAATCACGGCAGGTTCGTTCGGATCACGCGGGCGTTTGTCATCATCGCTCATGTTCAGCCTCCTATGATCTGCGTTGTGCGTAGGAGACTTTCTTACCCAAGGGACCACAACAATAACCAGGCAAAGCAAGCTGCATCCTGGGAATTGTGAGGTCAGTTTCCGGCGGGAGGTTTCGCATTGAGCGATCCAATCGGTCAGACAGTAACAGATGCCAGAGTCGAACTTCATGCGCGACTAAACTCGATGTCGAGCCAGCAGCCCTGGAGCCGCTTTCTTCTCCATGACTCTTCGGTAGCGGGTCTTGAAAAAGTCACGTGGATTCGAAGATCGGTTGGCGAAGGTTGCCCGAGCGACCGCCACTCGTTGACGAGCCGCAAAAGAAATCTTTCGGCATCCTTGCTTGCAACGAAAAGCTCTGACAACTTAAGGTCGGTTCTTGTGTTTCTGACGCGAATCCACGCAACACCCGAATAATCAATGCTGGTCACTCCGATTATCTCCTTGCCTCGGCCCAGCCACCCTCCGATCAGTTGCTCTTCAGCCGCAAGCGTCAGAAACATGAAGAGATCTCTTCCAGCCTTCATGCCAAGTTTGGTGCCTTCATTCATTCCCAA
>JBHELT010000088.1:0-47310 GCA_046262935.1 Actinomycetota bacterium
GCGCGATGGTCCCTCCGCCCAGCACCTGATCGCCGTCATAGAAAACGGCCGCCTGCCCCGGTGCCGCCGGAGATTGCTCTTCGTCGAAAACGACTTTGTATCCGCTGTGCGTTCGCTGGATAGCGGCCCCCGAAAGGGGGCCGCGGTATCGCGTCATAACCTCGACGCGTAGTGCCTCTGGCCGATCATCGTTGGTGAACGAGCAATCCTCAAGATCCATCGTGCGCATCTTCATCGCTTCTTTCGTTGCAACCTGCACGACATTGGACTCAGCAAGGACGCTTCGCACATAAACCGGGAAACCAAGACCAACGCCGACACCGCGTCTTTGACCAACGGTGTAATGCGCATAACCGCGGTGTGTGCCGATGATGTTGCCTTGCAAGTCGACAACATCACCCGGCTGGGAACCTTGCGGCAGTTCGGAATCCAGGAACGCTCTGGTGTCGCCATGTGGCACGAAGCAGATCTCTTGGCTCTCAGCCTTGTTGGCGGTACGAAGGCCGAGTTCCGACGCGATCTTGCGGATCTCGGGCTTGCGATACTCGCCTACCGGAAAGAGGCTGTGGCTAAGGTCGCTCTGGCTCAACATATAAAGCACGTAACTCTGGTCTTTCGATGGATCGGTGCCTGCATGCAAACTGAATGAACCGCTGTTGCTCTTGACACGCGCGTAATGTCCTGTTGCAAGGATGTTGGCATCGAATGCGCGAGTCCTCTCCATGAGCGCGTCGAACTTTATCGACCGATTGCATTCAACACACGGATTCGGCGTACGTCCCCGTGCATATTCGGCCCTGAATCTGTTGATCACGTTCACCTCGAACCGACCGGCGAAGTTGAAGACATAGAAAGGTATGTCGAGCACCTGCGCAACCCGGCGAGCATCTTCGGCAGCATCAAGGGAGCAGCACCCGCTTTCGTTGTTCGCCGCTTCGCCTTTCCACAGTTTCATCATGATCCCGGTCACGTCGTAGCCTTCTTCCTTCATCAGGGCCGCGGCAACCGAAGAATCGACACCTCCAGACATGGCGACGACTGCCTTCGGCTTCATCGACTCGTTCCTTTGCCTATATAGGCTGGGGCGATCGATCGAAGCTTTTCGACGATGGGTGGCAGCGCGTCGAGAAGGTATTCAACGTCGTCCTCGGTGGTTGCCCTTCCAACCGACAAACGCAATGAACCATGGGCCAACTCGGGCGGAACTCCCATAGCCATCAGCACGTGGGATGGATCGAGCGAGCCCGACGTGCAGGCCGAACCACTCGACGCGGCGATCTGCTTTGAATCGAGCATCAACAGCAACGACTCGCCCTCGACGCCCTGGATGCACATGTTCACGGTCGATGCGATGCGCGGAGCGCCAGCCCCATTGAGAGTTACTCGATCGATGCGCGACACGATCTCGTTCTGCAACCGGTCCCGCGTAGCAGAGTGCCTGACTGATTCTTGCTCGACCTCTTTGGCCGCGATCTGTGCTGCCACGCCGAAGCCAACTATGCCGGCCACATTGGGAGTACCAGACCGAAGGTCACGCTCTTGGCCCCCGCCGTGAAGGATCGCCTCGACAGGAGTCTTGCGTTTCAGGTAAAGCGCGCCTGTGCCCTTTGGTCCGCCCACTTTGTGGGCAGCGAACGAGGCCATGTCGGCGCCGAGTTGTTCGACGTCCAACGGGATCTTTCCGAGAGCCTGTACGGCATCGGTATGGATGCGCGCCCGCGAATTGTTCCTAACTATCTTCACGATCTCTTCGAGCGGCTGGATGGTCCCAACTTCGTTGTTAGCCAGCATCACCGAAACCAATACCGTTTCAGGCGACAACGCCGACTCCAAAGCGGCAACATCGACAAGCCCCTCTGAGTCAACCGGCAAGACGGTAACCCGAAAACCATTTCGCTCGAGCCACTCCGCCGAATGAAGCACTGCATGATGCTCGATGGCGCTGACAATGACGTGATTGCCCGTTGACTTGCCCGCCAACTTGCCCGACGCGGCGCCGCCTTTCAATGCAAGATTGTCGGCCTCGGTCCCGCCCGCGGTGAAGATGATCTCGGAAGGCTGAGCCCCGATGGCCTCCGCCACCAGCTCTCGCGCCTCCTCCATGCCCTTCTTAGCCTGGCGGCCAGCATCGTAAACACTAGAAGGATTGCCGAAGACGCCCTTTAGATAAGGCTCCATGGCCTGGAACACTTCATCCAGAAGCGGAGTGGTCGCGGCATAGTCGAAGTAGCGCATGAATGAGCAATTCTACGTTGAATCAGAAGGCGCTAACCTCTAGCGGGTCGCCAACCGACTACAAGGGCCGGTTCGGCTCGTGCCACAGATGACTCTCGGGTTCTCGAACTATCAGGTCAACGTCCGTTTTCTTACCCGCCCGGACAACAACAGTATGGCTGGCGGTTACATGACCCGATCCATCTGCGTGAGCGATCTGCGCCGTTACCATCCACTTTCCGGCTGGCACCCAGGCTTCAAACGTGCCCTGCGGACTACTGGGCGGGAACCCAAGGTAGCCAAGTGTCGCGGGTGGGGACCCGCCGTTCGTATCGGCGATGCTTATGGTTGCATCCGCAACGGGCAGACCATCAATATCGGTAACTTGCCCGAGAATCAGGCCCCAACTGTGAGGCACATCTATTGGTATGGGGAACTTTGCGGAGTCCCGCGACCCAAAACCAACTTTCACCGATGCCGCGATAGAAAGCGCAAGGACCAATGAAGCAAGAACGAATTTCGTGTGACCCTCGGTTCGCTGCACTGTCAGTGCATCCCTGCGGTGTCGTCAGCCTGTGTCCATCTGTAGACCTCGTAGACATAGAGGTCCACTACCGTCTCCTTGCGGCTTCGATGATCCTTGTCATGTCCTCAAACGAAGGTGATGCAGGCAGGGCCCGCGCGATCGTTTGGTCGAGAACTTCACGGTACGGAAGAAGCACATCGTCAACGTCGGATGCCGCGCAGGCGATTCCTACGCGCGACGGCTCGATGCCCATCGCATCGAAGTGCCTTGCGTAGTGAGGCAGGTTGGCGTATCGGTTCGCTTCTTCTTCCAAGCGGTCTTCGGCCCCCTCGTCGATAGCGACCCTTACGTAAGCCGCGATGGTCGGCGCATTGCCAGTTTTCGCCGCACCGCGCATGATTAGTTCCTTGGCCCATTCGATCCGTTCGGGGACCATCCAATTCAAAAGGACGACATCGGCGATCTCACCGGCGAGCGTGCACATCTTCGGGCCCATCGCGCCGACGGCGATCTTGCACTCAAGATTTTGGCGTGCACGTTCGACGGCACGACGCGTATCGGCGATGGGGTCATTACTGAAACCCGCTCCGATGCCGATCACCAAACGATCCGATGCCATCGATCCCACCCGATCGCCGAAACTCTCGATCGGTCGTCGATCGACAGAAAGAACACCTATACCTGCCGAAAGATCAGTCGCATCCAATATCCACGACGCATTGGCGATGCCGTCGCCCATGGGTGTGTCGTTGACCCACAACGTAGCGAACCCACTGGCTTGCGCGACCTTTGCAACATCGGTGACGGACGCTTCGTCTGACGAGGCAGCTATGCCGAGTGCAACTTCTGCGAGATTCATTGACCCGGGGTCCGGAAGAGCCGCACCAGTGGGGCTTCGTCGCTGCCGTTCGATGACTGCGCTGGAACCGGTACCGGCCGCATGTCAACGACACCGCCTGCGGCGCGACTGGAAACGATGAATTGAGTTGGTGAAAATCCGATCTCGTCTCTGAACGCTTGATCGAGTTCCACCGCAAGGCTGCCCGCGTCTTGACCTCCAACGGGATCGATCAACACGAACACCTCGTCGGCGCCGTGCGGATCGCCGTCGCTCTTGGCGATCTCAACTTGCCAAGCTTTGAGCGCAGGGTGCGCGAGCGCGTCGGCGATGGTTTCGACATCGACCGCCAGAGTTTCTGTCCCGCCGACTTGCAACTCGACCAGATTGTTTGCCCTTCTCATGGGGCCAAGGATGCGCTCGACCGTGCGGCCGCAGTAAGGACAGCGTCCAATAACGATGCCATTCATGCTCACATCGCCAGGTCGATATCTCACGAGCGCGGTCCCCCGCTGATCAAGCCCCGTGAATACAACTTCCCCTGCCTCACCACGGCGTGCTGGGGCAAGGGTCCTGGGTGAGATCGATTCGAACATCTGAACGTCTGGCGAAACGTGATAGCCAGCATCGGCTTTGCCTGCGCCTTGCGCGCATTCCGCCCACAGGGCGCGCCCTTCTGCGAAGCCGTAGGTCGAAATGATCCTCACTCCAGCCGTGGCGGTTTCATCGATGCGTTTTCTTAGAACCGCGCCGAGCGGTTGGGGGCCGAGGATCAAGGTCGTGAGGGTTGGGATACCGATGTCCGCGGCGGATTCGAGTATCGAAAGTGCGTCCTCGGCAACCACCACCATGACCGTCGCCTTCATCTTGTTCGCCAGTGCAGCAGCCTGATGCGGTTCAAGGAACCCCGGCGCCACTTGTTGCAGCCCCATCGCTACCCCTCCGCTCCATGTAGGCCAAAACCCTCCGGCGCTGGATGCTTCGAGCAGATTCAACATCACATCTTGCGAAGTGACTCCCGCGACTTCTAACATGCGGGCGCCTTGCGTCCCCAGCATCGCAAGGTCTCTTCGCGTAAGTCGGATCGGGATCGGATCGCCGAAAGTGCCAGTCGTTTCGAGCACATGCACCGGTTCGTACTCATGTTTGAGCGAACTGTCTGCACCGTCGATCCCGCGCAGCAATTTGCTCAGGACTATCTCTCCGATCTGCCGCGACGAGGCCCACCGCTGCATAAGAGCCTTCGATGGAGCCAGCACGAAGTCATCGGCGCGCTTGGCGAGCAGGGCTCGTTCGACGAGCGGAAGTTTGGCGAGATCAGCCGTTCCGCCGAATCCCTCAGCTTTGAGGTTCGATGCATCGAACGCCGAACGGTAGAACGGGCTGTATGGGTACAACTGGAACCTGACCTGACGGCGCAGACGTTTGTCACGCAAACGCGCTATGTCATCGGGGTCGGTCGTGTCCCAACCTGGCTTCGCCATATACGAAGGTTATCGGCCGCGCCAAGGGCGCGGGTTGATTCAGCCCCCAGCTTTGCGCTTATGGATCTCTTCGGTCAGTTTGGGGACCACATCGAACAGGTCGCCGACTATGCCGAAATCGACCATCTGGAAGATGGGTGCCTCGGCATCCTTGTTGATGGCGATGATGGTCTTAGAGGTTTGCATACCGGCTCTGTGCTGGATCGCACCCGAGATCCCAACCGCGATATACAACTGAGGCGACACGGTCTTGCCCGTTTGACCAACCTGGTTCGAATGGGGGTACCAACCCGCGTCGACCGCAGCCCTCGATGCGCCAACCGCAGCACCAAGTTCATCGGCGAGGGCCTCGACGACCGAGAAGTTCGCTGGCTCCCCAAGTCCCCTGCCACCCGATATGACGATCGCCGCCGATTCGACCGCTGGCCTTCCGCCTGCTTCTTTCTGAACTCGTTCTTTGATAACGACACGCTTGGCATCGTCGGAGATCGCTATATCAACAGATTCTTCGGCCACGTCCGATGGCGCCTCTTCGGCCACGAATGCGTTGGGCTTCACGCAGATCAGGAATGGACCTTTCTTCAGAGGCTTCTTCACCAAGAGGGCACCGCCGAATGCGGCGTACTCGGCGACGGGCTTGTCGCCGTCGGCTGCAACGTTGGTAGAATCGGCCAGAACTCCAACACCAAGTCGGGCGGCAACCCGCGTTGCGACTTCCTTGCCTGAAGCTACGCTCGGGAACAAAACGCCCCATGGAGATCTGTCTTGGATGAGTTTCGACAACAGTTCCACCGTTGGCGATGCCACATATCCGGCGAGGTCATCGGATTCGGCGACCAGTGCCTTAGTTAGACCGAATTTGGCGACGCGATCTTTCGCTGTCGCCCAACCCTTACCAACGAAAACACCAACAGGCTCGCCGCCAGTCTCCTTCGCTAACGAGCGCGCCGCTGTGATCAGTTGGTGGGTTACTTTGGTGGTTGTTCCGTCTTCGTGATCGATCAATATCCATACATCAGACATTCTTAGCTTCCTCCGATATCAAATGAACTTCTGCTGTTGCAGGAAGTCGGCGAGCTTGATGTGAGCATCGCCTTCTTTGTTGTCCACGATCTGTTTCATCCGTTCGGTTGAGCGCGCGCCGGATTCGAGAACCTGAGTATTGGAACCTTCGAGGCCAACACGCGATGCATCGATCTCGGCGTCGGCGGCCGAGAGAACTTCGACTGGTTTGTTCTTGGCGGCCATGATGCCTTTGAACGACGGGTAGCGCGGCTCATTGGCGCCCCAAACCACACCGACTACCGCCGGCAATGGGCCTTCGACCACGTCGTAGCCCTTGTCGGTTTCACGATGAGCACTGACCTTGCCATCGGCCACTTCGATGTTCTTTACGAAATTGATGCTCGGCAGGCCGAGGTTCTCGGCGAGAGCTGGTGGAACCAGCGAGGTGCGTGCATCGGTCGATTCGGCACCGCAGAAGATGATGTCGTACTGGCCCTTCTTCACAACCTGCGCCAGCGCGTAAGCAACAGCCTGGGCGTCGGAACCATGAAGGGAATCATCTTTGAGGTGCACTCCTTTGTCGGCACCCATCGAAAGAGCCTTTCGCAGGGCTTGTGCCTGTGCTCCTTCGGGCCCCATCGAGATGATGGTGACTTCGCCTTGCTGCGCTTCTTTCAGTTTCAAAGCTTCCTCGACCGCCATCTCGTCGACGGGATTGAGGATCGACTCGACTGACTCACGATCGAGTGTGTTGTCTGCGCTGTCGAGTTTCTTTTCGGCCGCGGTGTCGGGCACGCGCTTGACGCAGACCGCGATATTCAGGGGCATCGGACCTCCTTGGATGATTGCTGCATTGACCCGTGGGTCAGGATTCCCGCAAATCTTACCAACCAATCCTGCGGGGCGGGCTTCCCGGGACGGGCTCCCGGATGAGCCTGCAAGTCTGAGTCGAGTATTTTGGGTCGGCTCCTGGACGATAACTTGAACGATCCAGCTGGTCTCAGAGGGAAAACTCGCTCGCAGAGTATCGGCGGCGAATCCGAGAGCTTGGTCGATGTCCTCTTGTTCAAGTAAGGGATGGTCATCGAGGATACGGCAAGGATAAGCCGAGGATCCTACTCAGTGCTTCGTCTACCGCGCTGCGGTCGCGTACGCTCAGCTCGCCGATGGGCTCCGTGAGGAGCTCAATCGTTCTTGCGAGCAAGCGGCCAGCCCTGAGAACGGATGCGATAGGGAGTCCTTCGTCCTCCCAGTCCCGCAGAACAACGTCGCCGAATCCGGGGTTGATGACCAGGCGGGGCCTGCTGGTGATCATCGCGATGAGAACGTCGCCGCCGGCGTTGAACTCGTCGACCGACACTATGCAGACCGGTCGCTCTTTGTCGTCTCTGCCTTCTGCGAAGTCAAACGGCGCGCGGGCAATCAAGCCTTTGGTGAGAGGAGCCATGGTTAGACGTTCTCCTCTTGCTCGAAGTCCTCGAGGATCCAGTCGATTGATTCGCGGGCGGAGATCGCCGAGGGAGGGCGAGACCAGCTCAGCAGCTTTTCCCGCAATCGCCAAAGCTCGCGTTCGGCGCTATCGATGGCTGCGTATACCTTGGCCATCTCCTCGATCTTCTTCGGTTCGAGGTCTTCGCCCGGCTTGAGCTCCTGGCTTCGGAACCGTTCTGCAGCCAGTGCGGCTTCTCGCAGTCGTGCGTGCGCGGCCTTCAACTGCGCGGACTCCTCCGCAGTTAGTTCTTCCGGGCTTCTTGTGGCACCGATGCTCATGGAGTCCATTGTCCCACCACCTCAGCGTTGGAACCAGGCGCGGTCGCGGCCGAACTTGAGCAAGGGGGCCTCATCGGCGGTGAGTCCGATGAAGTCGGACGCCTCGAAGGAGATCTCGTCGGGGTAGTAGTCGAAGAGCGTCTTTTCCTCACATCGTCGAAGGAGCCCAGACCAGGTGGAGGGATCTACGAGACGCTTCGGCAGCTCGGTGATGTAGGCACTGACGTTCTTCGGCAGCATTAGCAGCGTTTCTCGAAGCACCCGATGATGAGGAACCGACAATCTCGACGATCGTAAGGATCATCTTGGTCTCTGCTAACTTCGGTCGCGAGATCACGACGACAGTGCTTTGGCTCATTAGCTTCGAGGGATGGACATCAGATGTATCCGTCTTGTTCCCTATGAGATCGATGGAAAGATCTTGCTGGACATCCAGCAGGTGATTCCGCTTCCTGAAGCTGCCGATTATCAGGTCCGCGTGAGAGTGAGATCGATGGGTATTTAGACCCTGTCGGAATGAGGAGCGCCCTGAATGATCGCAAGACGTTCGACATTGACCCGTAGCGGCGACAGCTAAAGTGGTACGGAGGGAACAGGGACCGAGTCCGGTCGGGGCCGAGGGGCAAATTGAATGAATACGAGACGAGAACTTGATGTAACGATCCTCGCCGATGGACTCGCGCTGGCCTACCACGAGGCACGAAACGTCAGGGTGCTGGGAGACTTTGTGGACCTTGAGGAGTGGAAGCCGCTATTGGACCGACTCGGCACGAACAGGCTCGAAGCTTGGAAGCAGATCCAACCTACTCGCACATCGGCAGGCAAGGCTTCAACGGCCTTCGGCGCCCTCATTCAATTTGAACAGGTGTTTCAGAAGTCGCTCATAGATCTGGCAGATTTATTCGCGAATCCCAACTGGCGCCACGCTTCGGCCTGGGGAGGCCATGCTTGGCGAGAGGTGGTCAGCATACTGGCAGCATTAGCGGAGGCAATTGAGTCACAATGTGAGCAAACCGCTTTCTTAGTGAACGAACTGATCGCCGCAAGGCACAACAACGGAGAACTTCGAGCGAAGATCGTTGAATTGGATTCTGCCATCGGGGTAGATACTCCAGATCGCTGGAATGAGTGAGCCCATGAACCAGCCAGTGAGCCTATTGCTCCCGATTGCCAAACTTCCCGCGCCGGCAAAGCAGTACTCCAACAAGGCTGTCCTGGAGGGCAATGAGACGTATGGGAGCGTTTGCGAGAAACTTCTCCGCAAGAAAACATTGACGGCCGAGCAGCACGGGTTAACGTGGCAACGGGAGGAAACAGGGAACTGGTGGCGAAACGGACTTACATCTCCTCCGGGAACATTAGTCTCGGTGGGCCAGAACGTCCCACTTCTTCACGTTGAACTCGGGCTCAGACAAGACACCCCCCACACGCAAATCGTGAAGTTTCCTAAGTTCCCCAATCGTCTCGTTGTGTTGGCTGTAGGACTTCCTCCTCCACAACGCTTGAACGCGTATCCACTCATCGTCCGCCACCTCGAAAAGAATCCGCAGCAATGCTTCATATAAAGGGCTCAAGAAGTACACCGTCTCGCTGATACGGCTGGCCCTATAGGTGAACATGAATACTTTTCCGTTCGCTTCAATCTCAAGCTGTTGGACGAAGACCGTCGTTGGCAGGACGATCCTCCGCTCCCAAGAACGAAGTGCTACGACGGCATCCAACCAAATGTCACATGCGGAATACCCACTTGGTGGAGATACATGGACTCGCTTAGTAGTAAGAAATGTCCGGCCTGGAACTCCTTCCAAATGGAAATCGGTTTCCGCGAGAATCCGTTCGTCGGGGTCAAGAATGGCCTCCAGCGCAGCCCGATTCGTGGCACCAACCCGAGTTTTCTTCTTCACGATGTGGATTCCAATAGACATCCGGAATCGCGAAAGAGCGCATTTCCACAGCACGCGACGCTGCATATGCCGAATTGATCAACCCTCAATGCGAATTGTCCAACCTTTCCTGGCGGCCTCAAAGTCCGTCTTCCTGGCTAGAGTTCAAGTCCCTGAGCATTTCGGCCCACTGTTCCTTCATGGGGTTCCAAGTCTCAGGTGGGATAAGGGTGCCCTTCACGCCGGTTAGTCTCGGTTTTACGATCAATCCACTCTCGCATGACTTGCAGATCATGACGGGCCAACCATAAGCGTTGCCTGGCCACCGACCGCGATGCTCAAAGTAATCCTCACTTCCTCGCACCTCTCCCTTATTGCCGCAACCGGGACATTCAAGTATGGGTCTGCCCCAGGTCTGGTTGGTCGCTGATGGAGCGCGCTGGCTGCTTCGAGCTTCACGCAAGGACTTGTCCTTGTCGCTCGATAGAATTGATGCTTCGCCCAACAAGAAGCTCGCGCTCGAACTAAGTAGGTAGCGCGAGGTGTCCAATTGAGGGCCCTCAGGGAAGGCCGTTCAGGTCAGGGAAGGCCGTTCACCGGGTGCAAGGACTACGGGACTGGTCTCTTCATCGCTCTACGGCGATCTCAGGAAACCGATTTTTCTGGGAGGTCCTGTAGGAGGGACCTTCTTCGACTACTTCGCAGTTCTGGCTGCCACAAAGAGGAACCAAGGCTGAGTCATGAGCCGCTGTTTGTGGCGGTCGTCGAGCTGATCCAAAGAAGCCGGCCTAGGCTCAGCCAACTCTTCGATCACGAACCCAGCATTTACAAGATCTCTGACGATTACGCTCAACGGCCGGCGCCAGAACCGTACCTGGTAGCTAGCATCGGAGGCACCCCATTCGTCGAGTATTTCTTCGATTGCGAAGTAGTCCGGCCGAGTGAAGTTCACGAAGTCGGCGAATGGATGGTGTGTGGAAAAGACGAAGCGGCCAGACGGCTTAAGGACACGCCGAAACTCTCGCAGCACTCTTTCCCAATCTTTGAGGTAGTGCATTACAAGAGACGCCACGATTCGATCTAGGCTTTCGTCTGGCAACCATGTGAGGGACTGCTGCAAATCATGGTGGCGTAATTCAACTTTAGATCCCAGCCGAGCTCTCGCCAGCTTTAGCATGGCCTCGCTGCCATCGAGGCCGATAACTGAAGCGCCTTTATCGTTCAAGAGTTGGGTTAGGACCCCTGAGCCGCAGCCAACATCCAGGATGCTCAGCCCCGAAACATCACCCAGGAGCTCCAGCATCGCTGGTCGTTCGTACAGCGCGTTGTATGGACCGCCGTCTGCGTAGACATCGGCGAATTTGTCGTATTGCGAAGCGGTAGGCGAGTGCCCAGGTTCTTCCATGACACGGACAGGATAGCCGTCGCAAGACGCGAGAAACCCGCCCCAGGCCGGGCCGGGAGGGCCGTGCCCGGCGGTCCGCCGTCGCAATCGTTAGTTGCGGGCGAAGTACTCGACGCCGTCTTCGCGGGTTTCGGGAAGGGCCCTGGCTTGCTCGACCAGAACGTCCAAGTGCCCGACGACCTCAGACAGCGCCAGGAAATGATCGTATCCATTGACGTTTGGATAAAGCTCCTGTGAAACCTCGTACGCCGTCTTGCCGTCGTGGGTCAACCGATCGAACACTACGTCGAGCCGTCTGGTGTGATGTTCCCTCATGTAATGGATGACCGAATTCGGATCGGTGATCACGGGGCCATGACCCGGGTAGACCATTTTCAGATCGAGCGATTCGAGCTTGTCGAGCGACTCCAGATACTGCTTGAGGCTGCGTCTTCGCTGCGCTGGCAAGTCGGTCTCGGGCTCCAGGATGGGTTCGAGCAAGGGGTTGGGGCTCACGTGCGGGAGGAGAGTATCTCCCGCGAACATCGTTCCGGTCGCAGGTTCAAAGAAGCCGAGGTGGCCGCCTGTGTGCCCGGGAAGAGCAACGGCGACGAGCATGAAATCGCGAAACTCAAAGATGTCGCCATCCTTGATCGGTTCGCACACGAGTTGGGTTACCTGATGCACCTTGGAGAGCTGGCGATCGCGCTCTGCCATCTCCTGAAGGAGTTCGGGGGGGAACCCCGCCTCGGTGAGCAAGCGCCCCAGTTCCCATTTCGTTCGGTTGTCGAATATCCGGGCGATCTCTTCTTCCCCCATATAAGCGATCGCGCCCGACATCTTCATGATGGTGGGAACAAGGCCGTAATGGTCAGGGTGGGCGTGAGTGATCAAGATCCTTTGTACGCTCTCCAAGAACAAACCCTTCGCCGCGAAGCCCAGCTTCAAGGCGTTCTCTGAATCGACTGTGTTAACGCCCGCGTCGATGACGGTGATGGGGTCATCGATGATCGCGTACGCGTTGACGGGGCCCACCGCGTATGGGGTTGGGAGCGAGAAGGTTTCTATCGGAAGGATCGTTTCTAACATCACATTCAGGATATCCGCGAAAAGCGGCCCCCGTTCTGGGGCTGCCGATGCCGATTGGGGCCCGGCCCGCGACGCGGTTCGCCGGGGGCAAAACGATTCCGCGGAAGCGTTTTTGTTGCGGATCCCGGCATGCGGCACGGCTTGGCAGGCCCAAACGATTCCGCGGAAGCGTTTTTTCTTTGTCTTTTTTTGCAGTCGCCCATCGCAGCACGCAGTTTTGTCAGTACCCCCTTCTAATATGAATGGTGGGAGCGCTGAGCAGAAACGCCGAATGGAAGGAGGCCCAAAGTGGCTTCAGAACCAACGCGCACCACTGCGGCTGATACCCAAGATCCATCGGGCATGCCGCCTGACTCAGACGAACCACCAGACATGCCAACCGAGCGTTTGGAGTCGGAGATCGTGCGCTTCTCGGCCCACATCGCCGCCGCCACATGCCGGTGGCTTTTGCTGATCGCCGAATTCGACCGACGGGGCGCGTATGGCGCATGGGACGCCCGAAACACCGCGTCCTGGCTAGCCCTTCAGTGCGGCATCGACCCGATAACCGCCCGCGAGCATGTTCGGGTAGCCAGGGCCCTCGTCAAACTTCCTTTAACGCGCAGTTTGTTCTCCGAGGGAAGGCTCTCCTATTCCAAGGTCCGTGCTCTCACGCGGGTGGGGACCGAACGGAACGAAGAGTCGCTCTTACAAGTCGCGCGATACGGCACTGCGGCTCAACTCGAACGCCTCGTTCGCAAGTGCAAGCGGTGGTTGCCCTCAGAGAGCCAGGGCGAAGAGGAGTTCAGGAACCGTTTCATGCGATACCACGAACAAGAAGATGGGACCGTGATCATCGTGGCACAACTATGTGCCGAGGATGCCGCAGTATTCAAGGCCGCCATCGAAGCTACCAAGAACAAACTAGGCACACGCAAGGGTGATCTTTCTGTAGAGCATGCCCCAGGGTTCACTTATGAGCCCTGGAGCGCGAGCAACGCCGACGCACTCGTCGCCCTATCGAAGATGGCATTGTCGAATGAGGGGGTAAGCAGGTCGGCGATGGACGCCTACTGCGTCGTAGTCCACGTTGATGATAAGGACTTGAGAGGCGAAGACAAGCCGAAGCCTGTCCTGCGAGGGGAACTCGACGACGGCAAACCATTAGCCGATCAGACCGTCAGACGGATCTGTTGTGACGCGCGTCTACAAGCGATGATCCACGACAAATCAGGCATGACTCTTGGTATCGGGCGTACATCCCGAACGGTTCCCCGATGGCTCCGGCGTGCATTGCATCATCGCGATAAGGGTTGCCGCTTCCCGGATTGTTCGCACCAGATGTTCTTGCTGGCGCATCACATCATCCACTGGTCCGATGGGGGCCCCACCGACCTCGATAACTTGGTGGAACTCTGCTGGTTCCACCATCACCTCGTCCACGAAGGGGGCTACAAAGTTGAATTCAAAGCGGGACAGGCCATATCCGTGACCGCATCCAAACCACGACGGCGCCCACTCGATAGTGATGAACCAAAAGGGTGGCGTCTGGAAGACGAACTAGGAGTCAGCATCGACGACTACGCAGGCATGACCGAATGCATGGGTGATCGTTTGGATATGGGCTACGTCTTAGACATCATCGCCCGCGACGGACCGGTTGCGGCATGAGAACGATTCCGCGGAAGCGTTTTCATCGAGCGTCGGATCGACGAGCGATCATCGCCCTACGAACTCGGCCTTGCCTGGACCGTTTTCGAAGAACGATTTCACCCCGATCGTTCGGTCCTCGGTCGCGAACAGAGCAGCGAATGCCGAACGCTCTATCGTAAGACCCGTGTTGATATCCGCGGCCATGCCGCGGTCGATAGCGAGCTTCGCGGCCTTCAAGGCAACGAGGGGGCCCTTGGCATAGCGCTGCGCGGCGGCCATCGCTTTTTCGAAGACCTCTCCTGCCGGAAATACCCTGTCTACCAGTCCGATCCGCAGAGCCTCTTCGGCGCTGATCGGTCGACCCATGTAAACGAGTTCTTTCGCTCGGGATACGCCGACTAACCGGGGCAATCTCTGGGTTCCCCCTGCGCCTGGGATTATGCCGAGCAAGATCTCTGGCTGGCCTAGTTGCGAATCCTCGGCGGCGAAGCGGAAGTCGGCAGTCATCGCCAACTCACAGCCTCCCCCCAGGGCATAGCCATTGATGGCAGCGATCGTGACTTTCGGCATCTCAGCCAATGCGGTGAATGTGTCTTGCAGATACTTGCCGTAGTGGAAGATCCCGGCCGCATCTGACTCAGTGAATTCATTGATGTCAGCCCCCGCGGCGAAGATCGATTCACCGCCCCAGATGACGACGGCCTTTACCTCCTCGGATACCCCGGCCTCGATCGCCACGTCCGCCAATTCTTTAACAACCGCTCGGCTGAGTGCGTTCATCGGGGGCCGCTGCAACTTGATCACGCCAACGCCGTCGGTTACTTGAAGATCTACGAATTCGCCCATCATTTCCTCCAGTCATTACAGCGATGCGTGACCCTTGAACGATGCTGCGAGAGGGACGCGCCGAAGACCGCACTCTATCCGAGAGGCTTAATATCATTACAAGCGTGAACACCGACGTTATCGAGATCCTCCGACAAAGGCTTCTCACTTATCCCTTACAGGATCGAACGCCTGGGGCCCGACCCGCTTCGGTCCTGGTGCCGATCTTGAGGTCCCCGGAACCGACCTTGGTATTCACGCGGCGAACCGAGGATCTTTCGAGTCATCGAGGAGAGATCTCGTTCCCTGGGGGCCGAACAGATGACGGCGAACACGCGATGCAAGGCGCCCTGCGTGAAGCCAACGAAGAGCTGGGGATAATCCCGGACCGCGTCGAAGTCCTTGGACGATTACCGGCCGTCTTGACAGTGGTGAGTGGCTACGAGATAGAGCCGTGGGTCGGGATCATCCCGCGCGACCACTTCATACCGAACCCCAAGGAAGTCGCAGAGGTACTCGAAGTTCCCGTAAGTGTGTTGATGGCTTCACTGACCAAGCGATCACAAAAGTTCATCCGAGATGGACACATGTATACGAACCCAGCATTCGACGTGGGCATCAATGTGATCTGGGGAGCGACCGCCCGGATCGTCAACCTGCTCTTGGAGTTGATCGATGAAGGCCCCCGCTGAGTGGCTCTGATAGCCTCGCCGCAATGAAGAGATTTTGGGGGGCGCTCATCGCCGTATTCATCAGCATGGGATCGGTGACACCAGCGATCGGAGCACCCGCTGTGCAGAGAGACATCATCATTAGCAACGCCACTTATGTTCATGGCAGCCCGACTGCGAACATCGGCGACACGATCAAGTGGATCAATGACGACGAGTCAGCTCCTACCGGGCCGGGCCCGCATACCGTGACCTCAGATCCGGCGTCGGTCGAACAATTCGATTCGAGCCCGAACTGTCAGCCTCCCTCCCCCATCGGCTGCATGGGCAAGGGCGACACATTCACTTTGTCGATCAAGAAGGCGGGTTCGTACACATACCATTGCAAGGTTCATTCCTCGATGAAGGGCACCATCACGGTTAACGCCCCACCGAGTCCTCCACCCTCCCCGTCTGCTTCGCCCAAGCCCTCGCCGTCGCCGTCGGCGAAACCTTCGCCTACGCCGACTTCGACCGTCAGCCCATCGCCCACCGGTTCGCCGGGGGTAACGGGAACCGTCACCGCTTCCAATGACAAGCCAAAGCCAAAGAAGGGTGGACTCTCCGCTATAGCGATCGCAGCTATCGCCGCTGGTGGGGTGGCTGCTTTGAGCGGCGTCGGACTGTTCTTCTTACGCAAGACACCGGCTTGACCACACCGCATCACGGGTTGAAGCGAACAACTTTGGTGTCCTTGGCCTTACTCTTTGCGTCGTTATGGAGCATTGCATCGGCGATGGCCGCTACCGACCGAGCAGCTGAGCCTCTTGGTGGACCTCACGGTTATATATCCGCTAGAGCGGGGAACGCGTCCGCTGGAAAGGCTTCCGCGGAAGCGTTTCCCTCGCTTGGCAAAGCGGACGCCGGGGGGCCGAGGCTGGGGAAAGCAGACGCCGGGGGGCCGAGCCCAACCGTCTCCGAATCGCCTTTCGTACCGAAGGTCCCCAACAATGCCAAGCCACCTGGCGTGCGAAACCCGATCGTGGGCTTCTTGGCCGTGGCGTCGATCGTCGTCGTTGCAGTCGCCGGAGTTTTCATCTACTGGGTGATACGGAAAGGTCTTTGAGCTAGGTCCCCGACATCGCCTGGATAACTTCGCGCGCCTTCGCCAACCTCTCCGAAGGTTCGCCCGCGACGCTCACCGGGAACACCACCGGAGTCTTGACGCCAGCCTCTCGGAACCGCTGCAACTGCGTGACACACGCAGCCTTGTCGCCAGCCACATATAACGATGAGAGCATCTCATCAGTAACCGCGTTCGCTGCCCCTTCGCGGTCGCCTTCGGCCCACAGTTTCGCGATCTGAGCGGCTTCAGTTTCGAACCCTTGTCGGGCCAAAGACCGGTTGTAGACATCGACCATCGCGTAAGTGGTGGTCGTTCGTCGCAGCATGTATTTCAGGAACTCCGCATCTTCATCCATGGCAACGACTATGCGCGCGACAACATCGATCTCATCCGGGTCGCGCCCTACTGACGCGGCGCCTTTGCGCACTTGGTAGAGGGCATCCTTAACGCCATCGGGCGTGAAGAGCCAAAGAACAACACCATCCGCGATCTCTCCTGCCAATCGCAGCATCCTAGGACCGAGCGCACCGATGTAGATGGGCACCGGCTGCGGGGCCCCTGTTCCCAAACGGAAACCCCGCGATTTGAACGTATCTCCTTCGAAATCCACCTTCTTGCCACCAAGCGCTTCGCGCAGGTACGCAACTGTTTCGCGCATTCGCTTCAACGGCGCCTCGAAGTTCATGCCCATCCACTTCTCGATGATGATCGACGACGAAGTCCCGATGCCGAGCACGAACCTTCCTCCCGAAAGCATCTGCATGCTTGACGCACTCATCGCAAGAAGGGCAGGGGGCCGGATGTAAACCGGCAGGATCGCTGTCCCCAAACGCACCTTTGAAGTTACCGACGATATCGCCGCAAGCGGTGTCAAACCGTCGGCGGCACCTGACTCGGCGGACCAGATATCGGTGTATCCATTCGACTCAGCGAGTTTGGCAAGTTCGACTGTCTCTTCGACACCGATGCCTTCCAGTGGAAGGCTCACGCCGAGTCGCTTCATCTTGTGTTCAGAATCTGGGCGGTTCGCGGTAGATGCCGAATGGCTCCTTCAATGCATCGACCATCTCGCCGAGCGTTGCCTCAGTACGCGCGGCCTCGATCAACGGCCACATCGTGTTGCCACTCCCCTTTGCCACTTCGACCAGGTTCTTGAGGGCGGCATCGACAGCAGACTGATCTCGGTCAGCCTTTCGCGCCTGTAGGTCTTTGATCTGCTGGCGTTCCACGTCTGGGTCGATCTGCAGGATCTCGATCTCGTCGGGCAATGCGGGTCGCGCAAACTTATTGACTCCGACAACTATCTTGCGGTCTTTATCTACGAGGTTCTGGTAAACGAACGCGGCGTCGGCGATCTCGCCTTGGAAGAAACCTTCTTCGATGCCTCGCAAGCAGCCATCGAGCATCGAGCCATCGCCCATCTCATCGATCCTTGAGAAGTAAGCCTCGGCTTCTTCTTCGACCTTGTTGGTGAGCGATTCGACGAACCAGGAACCGCCAAGGGGATCGGCTACATTCACCACCCCGGTTTCGTAGGCGATGACCTGCTGAGTGCGAAGCGCGATCTCAGACGCTCCTTCGGTAGGTAGGGCAAGAACCTCGTCCAACGAGTTCGTGTGCAATGACTGCGTTCCCCCGAGCACTGCCGCGAGAGCCTCGAAAGCCGTCCGCACAACATTGTTGTACGGCTGGGGGGCCGTCAGCGAACATCCCGCGGTCTGAGTGTGGAAACGCAACATCATTGAACGCTCGTCTTGACATGAATAGCGGTTCTTCATCCACTTCGCCCATATGCGGCGCGCGGCGCGGAACTTTGCGATCTCCTCGAAGAAGTCGATATGCGAATTGAAGAAGAACGACAAGCGGCTCGCAACTTCATCGGCCGACAATCCATTTCGGAGCCCGAGTTCAACATGGGCGAAACCCGATGCAAGCGTGAAAGCGAGTTCCTGCACGGCGGTTGAGCCTGCTTCGCGGATGT
Source organism: Actinomycetota bacterium (assembly GCA_046262935.1). Classification (GTDB taxonomy): domain Bacteria; phylum Actinomycetota; class CADDZG01; order JAHWKV01; family JAHWKV01; genus JBHELT01. Next base: position 18,408 of record JBHELT010000088.1, read on the forward strand.
GATAACCAGATATCGAGATCGGGTGGTACTTCGGAACCTCGTCTCTGCAGAACGCTAGAAGGTCGGCGGTCATGCGCAGGTGCGGCTCGGGTGGGTAGACCCATTCCTTCTGCGCTATGTATTCCTTCAAGATGTCGGTTTGCAAAGTCCCGCCGAGTTTGTTCCACTCGATGCCTTGGCGCTCCGCCGCAACCAGCCACATCGCGAACAACATCACCGCAGGGCCGGAGATGGTCATGGATGTTGTTATGTCCCCAAGTGGGATCCCGCCGAACAACACTTCCATGTCTGCCACGGAGTCAACTGCGACGCCGCACTTGCCGACCTCGCCTTCGGACATCGGATCGTCGGAGTCACGACCCATGAGTGTTGGCATATCGAATGCGACCGAAAGGCCGGTCTGCCCATGTTCGAGCAGGTACTTGTATCGCTTATTGGTATCGACGGCGTTACCGAAACCGGAGAACTGACGGAAGGTCCAGAACTGGCCTCGGTACATCGTCGGATAAACGCCGCGCGTATATGGGAAAACACCAGGGTCCCCAAGATCGCGTTCGTAGTCGATCGCCTGCACGTCTTCAGGCGTGTAAAGCGGTTCGACCGGGTGGCTCGAGACCGTATCGAAATCGGCGTCGCGCAGCTTCGACTGCTCGAAGCGCGTACGCCACTGGTTGTGCTTGTCGTCAGTCATCGGCCTCAAGTGTATCTAGAAGCAAGCCTGCCGCGGAGTAAGGATCTATCTGACGGGCAATCACCCTTTGGACGAGGTCGTCGAGCAATGCAGCCGATCGGTCTCGCAGGTCTCGACGCACCCTTTCGGCCACGATATCGGCGATCTCCTTGCCGATACGCGAACGCCTGCGCTCAGCTAGACCGCCCGTTGACTCGAGGTGGGCTCGGTGCGCTTTGATGGTTGCCCAAACTTCCGAGATGCCCTGAGCAGTTGTCGCGACGGTCTGCCGCACCGGTGGGGTCCACGCTCGGTGAGGACCGAGATGGATCATCTGCTCGATGTCACGAACGGTCTGCCCTGTTCCATCGCGATCGGCCTTGTTGATGACGAATATGTCGCCGATCTCGAGCAGACCAGCCTTCTCGGCTTGAACGCTATCGCCCCACCCAGGATTCAAGATCACAACAGTGCAGTCAGCCTCTTCGACGATATCGATCTCGGCCTGCCCAACCCCAACGGTTTCGATGATCACATATTCGGATCCGCTCGCATCGAGCACCCTCACCGCTTCAGGAGTAGCAAGTGAGAGTCCACCGAGATGTCCTCTGGTCGCCATGGACCGGATGAACACATCGGGGTCGGTCGCATGGGTCTGCATCCGAACCCGGTCCCCCAGCAGAGCTCCACCGCTGAAAGGCGATGATGGATCGATGGCCAGAACTCCGACGCGGTGACCATCGTTTCGGATCGCGGTTATCAATGCCTCGGTGAGTGTTGACTTACCCGCGCCGGGGGCCCCGGTTATGCCGATCGTGAACGCGTTCCCAGTAAGGGGGAAGAGCTCACTCATCAGCCGGGGCAGTTCATCGGACCCATCTTCAACCGCCGATATGAGTCGCGCGATGGCCATCCGCTCACCTTTTACGGCGCGCGCTACGAGGGAGTCATGCTCGGTACTTGCCACATTCTTCATGGTATCGGACTGGTCGCGCACCGGATGGGTCACATAGGTTCCTGCGAAAAGCGATCTGGCGAAACGTGCGGAACTACGCCTCCAGGGCCACAACGTCCTCGATGTCGGGGAAGGCCTCGCGCAAGATGCGCTCAACACCGGCGCGCAGGGTCACGGGGGACATGGGGCAACCTTCACACGCGCCAAAGAGTCGGATCGTTACGACCCCATCTTGAACGCTTACCAACTCAACGTCCCCACCATCGAGTTGGACCCCCGGGCGGATCTTGGCCTCGAGGACACGGCGCACAGCCTCTTCCACCCTTTAAGTGTATTCCCGCCGGCCCCCCACCGCCGGGGCCTCATCGTGAAGAGTGCGCTGTGCTCGAAGGGCAGGTGGCCTTGTCATGGGGTCGAAGCGCTAACCGAGTAGACGGGAGGCAGTTCAGCGGTGATGCGGAACCAAGATTCCCCTTCATCGATGCTTGAGTAAACGTGGCCCGTGTTCGTCCCGAAGTAGATGCCAACGGGGTCCGAACGATCGACACACATGCCTTCCCGGTAGATACCCATGAATGCATTTTCCTGCGGCAGACCATCGGACTTGGGCGTCCAAGACTTGCCTCCATCGGTCGTCTTGAAGACGCGCAACTTTGCCTCTGGTGGACAACGAAGCTCCGCCCCCTTAAGTGGGAGCACATAGGCGACATCGGGTTCGCGTGGATGCACTGCCATCGGGAAACCGAAATCCGATGGAAGCCCTTCGGTGATCTCCTGCCAAGATTCAGCCGCGTCGTCGCTCCGGTAAACCCCGCAATGGTTCTGCTGATAGAGGCGCCCATCACTTGCGAGCACTGCATCATGAACGCACTGACCGAATTCCGGATACTTATCAGGCTGGAACTCGGCGCGTACTCCTTTGTTCATCGTTTCCCAGGTTCCTCCGCCGTCATCCGTGCGGAAGACACCTACAGCAGAGATCCCGATCCATGCACGGTCCCGGTTGTCTGGATCTTCGATCACCGTGTGCAGACATAGTCCGCCTGCTCCTGGCTGCCAGCGCTCGCGCGAAGGATGATTTGTAAGACCAGTAACCTCGGCCCAAGTAACTCCACCATCTTCGGATCGGAAAAGCGCTGCGGGGGCGACGCCCGCGTAGACAACTTCTTGGTCATGCAATGAAGGTTCGATGTGCCAGATGCGATCAAGCTTCAAGTCGCCCTCGGCTGCGAAACTCGGTCCAGTTGTTGGATCTACCCAGGACTTGCCTAAGTCCTTCGAGTACGAGATCCGGGAACCGAACCATGGGGAATTCGCGGTTGCGAAAAGCCTGCCGTGCTCGTCGAGAATGGCGTGATTGATCTCCATCCCAGGATGGTGAGGACCCTCAACATCGAAATTGCGACGGTCCTTTGAACGCAGGATGAATAGTCCTTTGGCGGTGCCCACCAACAACATGGTGCCTGTCATCGATACCTCCCGGCGGTTGCAATGGCCATGGTCGAAACAACTTAGACATGCTACGTGATTGCCGTCTCCCGGCGGATCCACTCGGCGAGAACTCGTCCGGCCCTGTCAACAGCCGCTGGGTCGACTCGGTCGAAGGTGTCTTGAGGGGTGTGTCGCTGGGGGATGTCGGTGGTCGAGAACAGAATGCTCGGGATCCCGATCTGGGCGAAAGGCACATGGTCTGAGATGTTGCCTTTCGCATGGTGGGTATATGGAACTGCCAACGAGTCGCAAACTTTCTGCAATCCATCGAGCAGGTCCAACGAGGTTTGCCTGTAGGTGATGAAGTCCATCTGTCCGAAGCCGACCTGATCGACCGACAGCATCGCCTTCACAGCCTTCGGATCCTTCAAGCTCGCGGCGAGAGCCCGAGAACCGATGTGGTGTTCGCGCGTCGTTCGTTGGATCTCCTCCCCTGCGAAGGCTACGAACCTTATGGGCAGATGCCTTCCGGCGATCTGTTCTGCCACGGTTAGCAATACAGCGATGCCCGTGCCGTTGTCGTTGCCCCCAGGTGACGGGGGGACGGTATCGTAGTGGCCCCCAAGGAGTATGTAAGCCGCGTTGGCGTCGGCGCTAGGATCGGTTGCGATGATGTTGAATGAAGTCCCACCGTCGAGACGTTTTGCGGGCTGGCGCTCAACCGTAAAGCCGAATGATCTGAACTCAGACTCGATGTAGTCGGCTGCTTTCGTTTCGCCTTCCGAGCCTGCAGGCCGGGGGCCGATCGTTACCGACAGAAACTTGTCGCGCTCGAGAGCCGCCGCTGTCGAAAACACGATTGGCCCAAAGGTTGGCGAAGGCGATGGCGTTCCTGGGAGCCTCGACCTCGAAGGCGAAAGGCTCGGCGACGCGATCGGGGACCCCGCCGTAGCAGAACACGCGCTCGAAACGATAGACAAGGCAGTTAGGACCAACAAGAACCTTGGACGACTCACTGCGTGATACGAAAGGAACTTCGGTTGCAGATAGCGCGCTGCGTAGGCACGTCAGACGACACTTAGAAGGCGCTGGACTCTGGTCAATAGGCCGACCCTCGCGATCCCCTTGACCTTGAGCTGGCCATTCAGCAACTTCTTCACCACAGCCCGCCCAGTCGGGTCGGTTATCGACGGAAGGCCGGCCATGAGTTTGGCCTGGGGCAGGTCGAGCAGCGTTGCCGAATCGGTTGTGATGCTTAGCTGGGGATCTGGATGGACTCCTTCACCAACCACTACCTTGCCTTCACCGATGGTCAACATGACGTTGGCATCGACATCGTTCGCAGAGATCGTAACGCGGCGCGACTTACCCGAAAGCAATCGCGCGCGCGCTGGATCCGAATTCAAGTTTCCTTCGATGAGGTCGGCGATCATCGATGCCAGTCCGCCAAGATCGGACGAGCGCTCAATCAGAGTTGTCAGTTTGCGTCTACGAATTCTGTGGGGATCGAAGCGGCGATGTTAACTAACTCGTTCGACGCCTTAACGTAGCGAACTATCGTCGGCAGATCGCCAGACAGTTTGATCTTGCCCTGCATCATCCCCTTGATGGGATCGAGGTCTTTTTGGATGATCTCTTTCCAGCGCGAGTACGGTGCACGTATGACGAACTTGGCTGCCTCGGCTTCATCTTTGGCAAGACCGTATTTCCATTGTCTGCACTCGCCGTGCCAGAGGTCAAACCATCCGTAGATGTCTTCGGGTAGTCCCCCTTCTTCGGCCTCGAAGGCGAAACTTACGTCACCCTCCCATGTGGCAGCGGCCTCTTTGTATGCCTCGGACGCGTTGACTGCTTCGACGTACAGCTTGGTCCATTCTTCACTTGGAAACTCTGGCATGGGGTCCTCCTGGATCAACTTCGGGTTGGAGATGCGATTCTCGTCGTCTTGCACGATTAGCGCAAGACGGATGTCATTGAAGCGAAGCTGCGGGCTCTTCACTGTGGTCAGCTACTCTCAAGATGCTGCCACCCAACCTTTGGATCTTGTCTTCGACGTGCTCGTAGCCTCGTTCCATGTGGTGGATATCATGGATCATCGTCTCTCCTTCGGCCCCCAGGGCGGCGATGAGAAGACACGCTCCAGCCCGTAGGTCAGATGCCCTTATAGGAGCCCCTTGAAGCCGAGGTACCCCTTTGATGACCGCGTGATGTCCTTCGGTTCTGATGTCGGCACCCATCCTCACGAGCTCATGAACATGAAGGAAGCGTGATTCGAAAACATTCTCGGTGACGATGCTCGTACCGTCGGCCGACGCGAGATAGGCCATCATCTGGGGCTGAAGGTCGGTTGGGAACCCCGGGAATGGCAGGGTTTGAAAGTCAACGCTTCGCGGGCGTGACGAGAGTTTTACGAAGACGCCTTCGTCGGTTGCGTTCCACTCGGCGCCGGTTGTTTCGATCTTCTGCAAAAAGAGCGCTAGGTCTTCAGGTCTAGCCCCAAGCAACTCAGCCTCGCCCTTGGTCGCGAGTACGGCGAGCGCATAACTGCCCGCCTCTATCGGATCGGATGGAACCCGGTACGAAGTGGCTTCCAAAGCGCTCATACCTTCGATCGTGATCGTAGAGGTGCCTGCTCCATCGATGCTGGCCCCCATCGCTTTCAAGAAGCCGACAAGGTCGGTTATGTCTGGCTCGCGCGCAGCGTTCTCGATCGTTGTTGTTCCTTTGGCCAGAACCCCGGCGGTGATCAAGTTCTCGGTTGCGCCTCTGCTCGGAAAATCGAGCACGACCTTGGCCCCTCTAAGGTTTGTCGCCAGCCCTTCGAGGTCCCCGTGATCGAAATGGAAGGAGACCCCCATCTGCTCCAGGGCCTTCTCGTGAATATCGACAGTCCTAGAACCGATGTTGCATCCGCCTGGCATCGCAACGCGGGCATGACCATAGCGGCCAAGCAGGGGGCCAAGAACGTTGATCGATGCACGCATGCGCCTGACCAACTCGTAAGGAGCATGAGTGCCGATCTCGCGCGAGGTATCGATCGACATCACATCGGACTCGAATTCGATCACGGCGCCAAGGTGCTCAAGCACATCGACCATCGTGAAAACATCGGCGATGCGCGGCACGTTCAGCAGAACGGTGCTGCCCTTGGTCAGCAGGGATGCTGCCATCAACTTAAGGGCAGAGTTTTTGGCGCCTGAGACCTTTACGCGACCTGAGAGCCTGTGGCCCCCTTCAACGAGGAATGATTCCATCGCAGGATTGTACCCATTCGGCACAGTTACTCGGCCAAGATGATGACCTTATTGTCCTTGACGGTCATGAAACCACCAGTGATCTCAAAGGTGCGCTCGCCATCTGAGGTCTTGACTTTCACCTGGCCGGGGGCGAGTTGAGCCAGCAAGGGTGCGTGGTCCGTCAATATTCCAATCTCACCCTCCACGGTCTTTGCCTTCAAGAAGTCGGCATCGCCAGTGAAAAGATCCTCCTCCGCAGAAACCAGCTCGACCCTGAATGACATCAGTCGGTGCCCAGTTTCTTGGCTTTCTCGATCGCCTGATCGATACCACCGACCATGTAGAAGGCTTGCTCGGGAAGATGGTCGACCTCTCCCTCGGCAATCATCTTGAATCCGCGGATCGTCTCTTCGACCGGGACGGATTCACCGGGGATCCCGGTGAAGATCTCACCGACGAAGAAAGGCTGCGACAAGAACTTCTGGATCTTGCGTGCACGATAAACGTCGAGCTTGTCTTCTTCTGAGAGTTCATCGATACCAAGGATGGCGATGATGTCCTGCAGGTCCTTGTAGCGTTGAAGGATCCTCTTAACTTCGTTCGCAACTTGGTAATGCTCATGACCGACGTAGCGAGGGTCGAGCACTCGAGAGAACGAGGCCAGCGGGTCAACAGCTGGGTAGATGCCGAGGGCGAAGATGTCTCTCGACAAAGCGGTGAACGCATCGAGGTGCGCGAAGGTCGAGTGAGGCGCAGGGTCGGTGTAGTCATCGGCAGGGACGTAGATGGCCTGGATGGAAGTGATCGAGCGCCCTTTGGTTGACGTGATGCGCTCTTGCATCTGACCCATCTCATCGGAAAGCGTTGGCTGGTATCCCACAGCAGATGGCATGCGGCCGAGTAGCGTTGAAACCTCGGAGCCGGCTTGGACGAAACGGAAGATGTTGTCGATGAAGACCAACACGTCGCGTCGCTCAACGTCACGGAAATATTCAGCCATCGTCAAAGCTGATAGCGCAACCCGGAGTCGAACTCCCGGCGGTTCGTCCATCTGCCCGAATACCATCGCAACTTTCGAGATGACTTCATGGCCAGCCTCATTCATCTCGAGCCATAAGTCATTTCCTTCACGCGTACGCTCACCGACTCCGGCGAAAACCGAGTAACCACCGTGCTCTTGGCCGATGCGGTAGATCATCTCTTTGATGAGAACGGTCTTGCCGGTCCCCGCGCCGCCGAGCAGGCCGATCTTTCCACCCGCGACGTATGGCTCCAGAAGATCTACAACCTTGATCCCGGTCTTCAGCATCTCGGTGTTCGATTCGAGATCTTCGAACGCCGGCGGATCGCGGTGGATAGGCCAGCGATCGGCGACTTCGATCTGGCTTTCGTTGACATCCAGCGGCTTACCCAACACGTTGAAGACGTGACCAAGAACACCGGGACCAACCGGGACTGTGATGGGCCCCCCGGTGTTGATCACCTTTGCTCCTCGCTGAAGACCGTCAGCCGGAGCCATGCAGATCGCCCGCACCTGTGAACTACCGATATGCTGCGCCACCTCGACAGTGATCTGCTCCTTGCGGCCTTCGATCGTACGGTCAACGAGCAATGCGTAGTTGATCTCGGGCATGCCGTCGGGAGGAAACTCGACGTCGATGACCGGACCGATGACCGATACGATACGGCCCTCGGGCAACGCGGCCCCCTGGTGCTTCGTGATCTCTTCTTGTGTAGGTGCCATCTCGTCGATGCCTCCTTGAATTGAGTCTTAAAGACCTTAGGCCGTGCGCAACGCTTCGGTTGCGCCCACTATGTCTGCGATCTCGTTGGTGATCTCTGACTGACGCGCCTTGTTCGCGCGCGATTGGAAAACCTTGATCAGATCTTCAGCCTTGTCGGTAGCGCTCTTCATCGAGCGCATCCGGGCTGCATGCTCGGAAGTCGAGGATTCCAAAAGGGCAGAGTAAACCTTCATCTCGACATACCTGGGGAGTAACGCATCCAACAGGTCCTCGGGTTCGGGCTCGAAGTCGAACAACGCCTTCGGCCCCTCCGATCCGGACTTTGACTCTCCCTCGGGACGGGGAACGGGCAGGATCTGTGTCACGTGCGCGCGCTGGAGGGCGATGGATACGAACTCGGTGTACGCAAGCGAAACCTTGTCGAACTTGCCCGATGTAAAACCTTCGATCATCTTCGCAGCGATCTTCTTGGCGTCTTCGTAGCTCGGTTTGTCGGACACTCCGGTGAAAGCGTCTTGGACTTCGATACGCCGGAACTTGAAATAAGAGGCCCCTTTGCGGCCAACGCTCGTGATCTTCACGTTTCGGTCTGCTGAACGCTCACGCACGATGGCTCTTTGGGCCTCGCGCAATATGTTTGAGTTGTACGCCCCAGCTAGACCGCGATCACCGGTGATGACGATGAAACCGACGTTGTCGATCTTGTCGCGTTCCGCGAGGAGCGGCGATGATTTCGCCTCGCTCGCAAGCATCTCGATCATTTCGCCGATCGCTCTCGCGAATGGCCGCGATCTCTCAGCCCTAGCTTGGGCCCGGGCGATGCGCGCCGCCGCGATAAGTTGCATCGCGTTCGTGATCTTGCGGGTTTCCTCGATGCCTTTGATGCGTCGAGTGATATCCCTAGCTTTCTCTGCCATGGATTGGTCCTAGTCGGTAAAGTTCCTCAGGCTCCTGCTTGCTTCAGTAGTTCCTGCGTTGCTGCATCCGGTCCGCCCTTGATCGCGGCTTCTGCGTCTTTCTTCTCGGACTCCGAGAGTCCACTCGTATCGGTTGGGACGAAAGTGGCCTTGAAGTTCTCGATACCAAGGCGCAGCTCTTTTTCGACCTCGGCTGGCAGATCGCCATTGGACTTCAAGTGGTCGATGATCTGAGAGGAACGCGTCGCGATGTGGTCTAGCAACTCGCTGTTGAACCTCAAGATATCGACCACCGGCACATCATCTAGGTAGCCTTCCATGCCAGCGAAGATCGAAATGACCTGGCGCTCGACTGGCACGGGGGAGAACTGCGGTTGCTTCAGTAGCTCGGTCAAGCGTTCTCCTCTTGCAAGCTGATCCTGCGAGGCCTTGTCGAGGTCGGAACCGAAACCCGCGAACGCCGCGAGCTCGCGGTACTGAGCCAGCTGGATCTTAAGGGCTCCCGCGACCTGCTTCATCCCCTTGATCTGCGCTGCCCCTCCAACTCGGGAGACCGAGGTCCCCACGTTGACGGCAGGGCGCACGCCCTGGTTGAAGAGGTCGCTTTCGAAGAAGATCTGACCGTCGGTGATCGAGATGACGTTGGTTGGGATGTAAGCGCCGATGTCGCCTTCTTTGGTTTCGATCACAGGCAGCGCGGTCATCGAACCACCCCCTAGTTCTGCCGATAGCTTCGCGCCGCGTTCGAGCAGGCGCGAGTGCAGATAGAAAACGTCGCCTGGGAAAGCTTCGCGGCCCGGCGGACGACGCAAAAGAAGCGATATCTGACGGTAAGCGTCTGCCTGTTTAGAAAGATCATCGTAGACGATGAGAACGTGCTCGCCTTTGTACATCCAGTGCTGTCCGATGGCACAGCCGGCGTAAGGAGCGATGAACTTGAATGGACTCGGAGTCGCCGCGGGTGCATTGACAACGCAGGTGTACTCCATCGCGCCTGACTCTTTGAGTTCTTTCACGACCTCCGCTACGGTCGAGTTCTTCTGACCGATGGCAACGTAGATGCACTTCACGCCCTTCGGTGTCCCCCAGTGCTCTTTCTGGTTGATGATCGTGTCGATGGCTACGGCTGTCTTGCCGGTTTGGCGGTCGCCGATCAGCAGTTCACGCTGCCCGCGACCGATAGGAGTCATCGCGTCGATGGCCTTGATACCTGTCTGCATCGGCTCGGAAACGGGCTGACGGTTGATAACCGATGGTGCCTGCAGTTCCAGTTCGCGGCGGCCGTCGATCTTCGACTCATCGAGGGGGCCAAGACCATCGAGGGGTCGGCCGAGTGCATCGACTACACGTCCAAGATAGGCATCGCCGACGTTGATCGACAGCACGTCCCCGGTCTGGGTAACGGGCATGCCTTCTTCCACTGCGTCGGCGTCGCCAAGTAGTACCGCCCCGATCTCGTCTTCCTCAAGGTTAAGAGCGATCCCGATCAGTCCCCCTGGGAACTCGAGCATCTCGTTGGCAAGGGTGTGAGGAAGCCCAGATATGCGCGCAATACCGTCGCCCGCGTCGACGACTCGGCCTACCTCTTGCTTGTCCATGCCCGGCTTATAGGTTTGGAACATCGACGAAAGCGCGTCACTTATCTCGCTTGTTGTGATCGACAGGTCAGCCATCCATGTACTCCTCTCGGTTTCGGCTCTAAACCTCCACCGGCTCAGTGAACTCCTAGGTGTTCCTTCAGTAGTTCGATCTTGTGTCTCACGGTTCCGTCGATAACCACATCGCCTACCCTGGCGAATATGCCGCCAACGACTGACGGGTCGACGATTACTTTCACGGTTACGTCTTTGTTGGTTGCCTTTCCTAGAGCCGAAGCCAAGCGGCTGACCTGTGATTCATCGAGAGCAATAGCGGTACGTACCTCGGCGATCTCTTTGCGCGATTGCTGTTCCGCCAGGCGGGCCAGTTCATCGGCGATCTCGATCAATGCCCGCGCTTGGCCTTGATCGATGACGAACTTGAGGATGCTCAGTGTATGAGGCGAAACCTTGCCGCCCAAAACATCGTTCAACAGTTTCTCTTTGCCCTCGATGGGCACGGCTATGTCTGTCAGAGCCTGACGGAAGTCGTTCTGACTCTACAAGATTCGCGCAACCCGGAACAGTTCGTCGGCCACCCGCTCGATCTGATCTTCGGTGCGCGCGATCTCGAAGATGGCTTTGGCGTAGCCAGCGGTCTTCGGATCTTTCACTTCTTCACGCCCTCGGTCTCTAACTCCGCGATGAACTGGTCGACGAGGCCCTTCTGCGTTTGGGCATCGAGCTGCTTGCCAACGATGCGCGAAGCGATATCGGTTGTCCACTGGGCAAGCTGCTGTTGCAGCTCGCCCAAAGCACGCTCACGTTCGCCGTTCAATTGGATCTGTGCTTTGTCGACAACCAGGCGTGCTTCGCCTTCTGCCTTGCCGATGAGCTCTTTGCGAACCTGCTCAGCGGTTTGGCGAGCCTCGTCGATGATCTTGTTCGCCTCTTCGCGTACGTTGGCAACTCGCGACTTGTAATCCTCGAGGATCTTCTCGGCCTCGGAACGTGTCTTCTCGGCCTCTTCGAGTTCGCCCTTGATACGTGCTTCCCTATCGGCGAGGCCGCTTTGCAGTTGCGGGAACACCTTCTTGGCAAGCGTGAACAACACGATGATGAACGCAAGTGTCACGAATATCGGAAGACCCAGTTCCGGCTTCAGCGGATTGAACCCGCCTTCGGCCGCAGCTGCTAGAACGATATGCATAGCGCTTAACCTCCCAGGACGAACAGAAGCAGAACTGCGACAACGAGCGCGTACAGAACCTGCGCTTCGGCGAGAGCGAATCCGAGGATCATCAGACCCTGGAGCTGACCTTGGGCCTCGGGCTGACGGCCGATGCCCTCGATACCCTTCGACCAAAGGATGCCGATGCCAACCGCGCCACCTCCCGCGCCGAATCCGATCGCTGCGCCTGCGCCGAGAAGAGCGAAGGCTTTGTTGGTAAGACCTGTGTTGGCGGCGGCTGCTGCCAGTGTGATCAATGCGTGGGGATGCAATTGATTCTCCTTTCTAGGTTCAGTGCCCTGGGTGCAGGGCGTCGTTGATGTAGATGGCGGACAGGTATGCGAAAACAACTGCTTGGATGAATGCGACGAACAAAGCGAAGGCCGTGAACACGATCATGAAGGCGACTGAGAACGGCAGAACTATGAATGTCAGAACCCCGCTAGAGATGAATATGAATCCCGCGAAGATCAGCAGCAACAGGTGGTCGGCGAGCATGTTGGCGAACAATCGGACGGCTAGTGAGAACGGCCTTGCGATCTGCGAGATCGGCTCGATCAGAAGAACCATGAGAGGGAGCAGCCATGCAGGCACGCCGTCAGGAACCAGGGTCTTCTTCCAGAACTTGAGTGGCCCATGCTTAACCATGCCGAGCACAACCGCGAGCAGATAGACCATAAAGGCCAGGGCTGCCGTTAGATAGATGTTGGATGTCGGCGTGAACCCGATGAGCGGTATCAATCCGATGGCGTTCATGAAAAGGATGAAGAAGAAGATGGTTGCGATGAACGGCCCCCAGGTGCGCCCGTCTTCGGGAGACATCACGGTGTACACGAGGTTGTCTTTCACCCAGTCCATCCCTACTTCGACCAGGTTCTGCACGCCCTTGGGCACAAGCGCGCGCCTCTTCGCCGCGACCCGGAACAAGATGATCACCAGCGCCGAGGCAAGCACGATGTTCAACACCGCATTCGTGAATGACAGGTCGATGGGGCCAACCTTCCATTCGGGAGCCCAGCCATACTTGTGGGGGCTAAGGTGCTCTAGAACCTTGTTGAAAACGTCGGCTTGATTGCCTGCTGCCAGAACCTGCAACTTCTCCTCCTAACTGATTGGCCGACTTGGGCCGACAGGGTTCGATACCGAACCGGACCTAACAGCCTTCATGGTTTTGGGGATCTCGAAGGCCACCACGATCGCGAACGTGATGGCGAAACCTGCAACGTAAGCGATCGCAGGCTGCTTACCGAAGACGTAAAGGCCGCCCCCGATCGCGAACACCAGCACGAGGCGAAACATCGCGCTCTTGGCTATGCCGAGGTCCATCATCTTGGCCCTCTGCGTATTGACGTGCGAGCGTAGATAGCCGCTTGCGTAAAAACCCGCGGCGAGGCATCCAACGAAGGCGCCTGCGGCAACGACCGGGCCCCCGGTTCCGAACCCGATCACGCTCCCGAACATAGCGACGACGAACGCTCGCACCATCAGGCGCTTAAGGTCGCCCACTTGGCTGGTTACTTTTTCGTCCATGACCTATAAACCCTCGTTATGCCGCCTGCGCCGCCCAACAGGGCGCCTATCAGCAGGAAGACCCACTTCGTATGAAGCCCCCGGTCGACGAGCCATCCGAGCCCGGTGCCGACCGCGGTGGTGGTGACCATCTCGATCGACAGACCCATCGCCTGGCCGAACCCGGAAGTTGGAGAGTTGCTGCGTTTGGGATCGGTCATCTGTGCCTCAGGCGACTCGGCTTGCGGATTCTACATTTCGTCCAACGGCGACTTTGTGAAACTTTTCACATGCTACCAAAACCCGATTCGATGGGCAACCTAAATCTTTGTTTTGAGACCCTAAAACATCGGTTTTTGGTCCGCAAGAACGTTGATCTCAGGGGTTTCGCAGCTTCTGGCGCGCGATGGTCTAAACCGAGCGGTGGCTGCTACACCCCCGAACCCCCGGGGTTTAGGGGCGGGGGCGGGCGAGGCGGGGCAGCAAGGTGTAAAGGACCAGGCCTATAGCCGCCCCGAGGAATGGGATCAGGGCTCCCCTGGCGAAAGTCAGGGCCAGGGTAGTGCCGGCGATGATCCCCGTCCAGGCATACATGATCAGTACGGCTTGCCTGTGGCCGTGGCCGATCTCGAGTAGGCGATGATGAAGGTGCTCGCGGTCCGCATGGAATACATGCTGGCCCTTTCCCAATCTACGTCCGACCGCCAAGATCGTGTCGAGGATGGGGATCGCCAGCACGATCAATGGGATGGCCAGGGGCAGATAGAACAAGAAGGCGGCTCCCGAGTTGGCTGTCGCCGAGCGCCCTACACCTGCAACGGTCGCCGTCGCCAGCAGGAACCCAAGCGTCATACTCCCCGAATCGCCCATGAAGATCTTCGCCGGGTTGAAGTTGTAGCGCAGGAAGCCAAGCGTGCCTCCAACGATCACGATCGATATCAATTGAGCGGTTGGCTCGGGTCCTGTAAGCCCCTGCCTGCCGAGTTCGAAGGTATAGATGAAGAACGCCCCGCCAGCGATCGCGGTGATACCTGCCGCCAGACCGTCGAGTCCATCCATCAGGTTGACGGCATTCACGATGATGACGATCCATAAGATGGTGGCGATAGCTGAAAGGTTGGCGTCGAGAGATAACGCACCAACGCCCTTCGCCGGGAAACGGAAATACTCCAACCGAACGCCCGATAGGAACACGAGTCCCCCGGCAAGCACTTGACCGGAGAGTTTCGCCGGCGCCTTGAGCCCTTTGAGATCATCAACCACGCCGAGGATGAACATGATCGTCGTACCGAGCAAGATCGCTACCAGTTCGCGGAGCGGCCACACGAACAACGGAGTGAACGACGCTGCGAAGGGTTTGAGTCCGGCCCCCGCGATCGTCGCGACGACAACTCCGAGATAGATCGCGGTACCGCCCAATGTTGGCGTTGGCACCGCATGCACTTTGCGGTCGTCGGGGATGTCAACTGCTCCGATCTTGCGCGAAAGAGCCAGTACCGCTGGGGTTACCGCGTAGGCAACGATGGCCGAGATCAGCAGCAGAGATAGATAAGCGGCCACTAGCTGGCCTTCATCATCGCATCATCGATAGAAACGGAACGCGCTTGTAAGATCTTTCACTTCGCCAGCGACGGTCGTGAGATTTTCATCCGATGGATCCTTCAAGGTCCTAGCGATGAGATCAGCGACAACTTGCATCTGCTTAGTACCCATGCCGACGCTTGTTACCCATGGAGTACCGATGCGGATGCCGCTGCCGATCAGAGGTTTCTCGGGATCGAAAGGGATCGTGTTCTTATTGCAAACTATCCCAACCCGGTCGAGGCGCTCCTCGGCGTCTCTTCCATTAAGACCGATGGGGCGAACATCGACGAGCATCAAGTGGTTGTCTGTTCCGCCGGAGACGATCCGCAATCCATGCCCCGTCAACGCTTCGGCTAGCGCTCTGGAGTTCTCGACGATGCGGCCGGCGTACGTCTTGAACTCGGGTGTCTGGGCTTCTTTGAATGCGACCGCCTTGGCCGAGATGACATGCATCAGCGGGCCACCCTGGGTGCCTGGGAAAACCTGCTTGTCGATGGCCTTTGCGTGCTCTTCGCGGCATACGATCGCGGCCCCCCGGGGGCCGCGAAGCGTTTTGTGAGTTGTGAACGTGACCACATCGGCATGAGGGACCGGACTCTCGTGCGCTCCACCCGCAACGAGGCCGATGAAGTGCGCGGCATCGACCATGAAGATGGCTCCGATGTCTCTTGCAACTTCAGCGATGGTTGCAAAGTCCCACTGACGCGAATATGCGGTCGCGCCTGCGACTATCAGTTTCGGACGTTCGCGCTTTGCGATGTCTCGAAGTTCGTCGTAGTCGATCATCTCGGTGTCCTCGCGGACCCCGTATGAGATTACGTTGAAGAACTTGCCGGTGAAATTGACGGGCGAGCCATGCGTCAGGTGACCACCTTGATCCAACCGCATGCCCATGAACGTGTCGCCTGGCTTGAGGAATGCGAAATAAGCAGCCAGGTTCGCCTGCGCCCCAGCATGTGGTTGCACGTTCGCGTGATCGGCCCCCAATAGTTGCTTGAGACGGTCGCGGGCGATGTTCTCGATCACATCGACATATTCGCAACCGCCGTAGTAGCGATTACCAGGCAGGCCTTCTGCGTACTTGTTGGTCAAGGGAGTCCCAAGAGCGGCGATCACCGCCGGCGACGTGACGTTCTCACTAGCTATCAGTTGGATCTTCGAGTTCTGTCTCGAGATCTCCTTCAAGATCAGATCGTAGACATCGGGGTCGAAGGCCTTTAGCGCTTCGAGATCGTTTCCTAACTCGTTCACTGACATTCCTCTCGCTCGATGCCGGTCACCTGCTCGAGACGTGCAACGTGCCTGCCACCCTCGAAATCGGTACTCAAGAACACATCAACTATCTCGCACGCTAGGGCAAAGGCAACGATCCGCGCCCCGAGTGCGACAACGTTGGCGTCATTGTGCTGCCTAGCGACCCTGGCCGTGAACAGATCATTGCAAAGGGCGGCACGTGCTCCATGCACCTTGTTGGCAGACATCGCTTCGCCTTGACCGCTCCCACCCAGAACTAGCCCACGCTCGGCCTCTCCGCGAACCACCGTGCGTGCCACCGCTGCGCAGAAAGCGGGGTAATCGGTGGGCTCCTCGGAGTTGGTTCCGCAATCGACCACCTCATGGCCGTGCTCGGTCAGCCAAGACGCTAGTGCCTGTTTCAGGCGGAACCCAGCATGGTCCGAACCAACGGCGATCTTCACCGTTTCAGTCTATCGAGTCCCGACCTGCGCCCCTCGCACCATCCGCGATATTCAGTCCCTGATGGTTCTAGGGGGCCCGAGCATCGAGATCACTTTCGAGGGGGCGCCTGATAATTCGCCGCCATCAACGTAAAGGCCAACCGTTTCGCCGAAGGCCTGAATCGCCTCTTCGATGGTGGTTACCGGTTCGACACCTGAGATGTTTGCGCTGGTAGCCGGAAGGGGGCCGGTGAGGCGAAGCAGGTCGGATGCGAACTGATGGTCTGGTATGCGGATCCCCACAGTTTCGGATATGACCCCTTCGATGCGTTCTGCCGTTGGACCAGCCGGAAGGACAAGGGTGAGCGCGCCAGGCCATCCTTGAGCGGCAGCGCGCTTCGCTCGATGGTCGAATACAGCCAATTTCTCGGCATCGGCCATCGACCCGGCGAGAACCGCGATCGGCTTGCCAAGTTCTCTTCGTTTGGCGGCGAACACTCGCAAAACAGCGTCGGGCGTCAGCGCACTCACGAGTCCGTAAACGGTGTCGGTCGGGATGACCACCAGTTGACCATCCGCAATGGCGCGCGCGACTTCGGCCACGGCATCTGGTGTGGCGACTATCGAGCGCGCCATGTTCCTGCGGCGACGATACGCTCTGCTCCGGTCAGATCTTTGTGGACGTCAACTTCCGTGAATAGTTCAGAGGCGACACGCGCGACGGCGGGAGCCAGCCTAGGGGAAGTTTCGATCACCAACCAACCATGCGGCTTTAGCCAATCTGGCGCTTCCTCGATGATGCGGTTGGTGACCTCGTTCCCCTCCTGGCCCGATACTGTAGCGACACGCGGTTCATGTTCCCTGACGTCAACCGGGACGAGCTCGATCTCTTCCTCACTTAGGTATGGAGGGTTGGCGACGACCAGGTCGAAGCATCCGCGATGAGATCGAGGCAACGGCTCGAACAGGTCCCCCATCAGCAATTCCAATCGCGCCGTGCCATAGGCGTCGCGATTCTTTCGCGCCCAATGCATCGCCTGTTCGCTGATCTCGGTCGCGTAGACCCTGGCCTGTTCGACCTCGGTTGCGATCGTCAATGCGATGGCCCCCGATCCGGTGCATAGGTCAACGATCAATGGTTCGCTGATGTCCGCCAGTTTTGCAATCGCGATCTCGACCAGGGTCTCGGTTTCGGGGCGTGGAACCAAAACGCCAGGACCAACACCGAGATGAAGCCCGCGGAATGCCTGTGATCCGATGATGTACTGAAGCGGTTCGCCTGCCACGCGTCTGGCGACGGCTTTGTCCAAACTAAGCAACGCATCTGGATCAACGAGGTCTTCGACGCGCCATGATGCGATCCCCAAGAACGACTCGATCAACCAACGCGCTTCGGCCGCGGGTGAGTTGACGTGGCCTTGCAGCCGGTTTGTCACTTCTCGCAGCACCTCGGCCGAACGCGGTAGCTCAGTCCTCATCGCCGCTAAGTTTGTTGGCTCGCTCATCTGCGATCAGGGCGTCAATGAACGGGTCGATGCCGCCATCGAGGACCTCTGGGATGTTGTGCACCGAAACCTTTACACGGTGGTCGGTGACGCGATTCTGAGGAAAGTTGTACGTGCGGATCTTCTCGGAGCGGTCAACGGTTCTCACTTGGTCTTTGCGCGCCTCGGACTGTTCGGCCATCTGCCGGTCGAGTTCGGCCTGCAGCAGTCGGGCTCTTAGTATCCGCAAGGCCTGCTCTCGGTTCTGCATCTGTGACTTCTGGTCCTGGCAGGTGACAACGAGGCCTGTAGGAAGGTGAGTCATCCGTACAGCCGAATCGGTCGTATTAACAGATTGCCCTCCTGGCCCGCTCGAGCGATAGACATCGATCTGGATGTCTTTGGGATCGAGGTGTATCTCGACATCCTCGGCTTCGGCAAACACAAGAACGCCAGCGGCCGAAGTGTGTATCCGTCCCTGTGACTCGGTCTCAGGAACCCGTTGAACGCGGTGCACGCCGGCTTCGTGTTTCATCCGCGAATAAGCGCCCTTACCTTTCACTGCGAAGGTTATCGACTTGTAACCGCCCAGCGGGGCTGGGTCCGACGATATGACTTCGGTCTTGTAACCACGACGCTCCGCGTATCGCATGTAGAGCCTGAATAGGTCGCCGGCGAATAACGATGACTCATCGCCACCCTCTCCGCCTTTGACATCGACGATCACGTCTTTGTCGTCGTTGGGGTCCTTGGGGATGAGGAGCTTCTTCAACTCCTCTTCGAGATCAGCCTGCACTGCCTTCTGGTCCTCGATCTCTTGTTCCACCATGCGACGCATCTCTTCGTCGGCTTCATTGGCGAGCATCTGCTTGGCCGAATCGATGGCAGCGACTGTTGCCTTGTAACTACGGAATGGGACAACTATCTGCGCCAGTTCGGCATTCAACTTGCCGAGTTCGCGCAATTGTTGATGATCCGACGTAACCGACGGATCACTCAGTTTCTTCTGGATGTCCTCATATCGGGCATCGAGATCTTCGAGTCTTTCGAACATGGGGTCCCTTAGGTGATTTCTATCGGTGCAGCGAGCGAAAGTTAACTGCGCTAACCGGGAGCCGGACCGGGTTCGGGAACCGTGCCCTCGGGGACCGAGGAGTCAAGTTGCTTGACCGTCATGGTTTCGGCTGCCTGAGCTGGTTCCACGATCGACTGCCTTGCAATAACCGCCTCCATAGCTTTGATGGCGACTTCGATCTGCTCATGGGTTGGCGGCTTCGTCGTAACTTTCTGCAGGGCTAACCCCGGCAGACTGGCGATCCTGAAGATCTTGGAATCTTCATTCTTGCCGGCGGCGCGGATGACCTCGTACGACGATCCTGCAAGCAGCGGGATCAGCAGAACCCTCGCGGCTACAAGCACGTAGATCTTTTGACCGTGCAGTAAAAGGTCTAGCCCGAAGTGAAAGATGATCGTTAGGAACATGACGATGAAAAGGAAGTTCGTCCCGCATCTGACATGCAGGGTCGTGTAACGATCGACCACTTCTGGTTCGAGGGGATCGTCGTTCTCGTACGCGTAGATGGTCTTGTGTTCCGCTCCGTGGTACTGGAACACACGTTTGATGTCGGGGATGAATGAGATCGCGAATATGTAGCCAAGGAAGAACCCGATCCTGATCGCGCCCTCGACGACGTCTTTCAGGAACGTGCTGTGCACCCCAAGCCACTTGCCACCTAACTTCGAAAGGATCGCCGGTATCGCGATAAAGATGGCCGAGAAGAAGACGATGGCAACTCCCATGCTCCAGCCGATCGCCTTTTCGGGGACCTGCTTGTCGCTGTCCTCCTCTTCGAGGGCGTAGTTGGCGGAGATGCGCAGGGCACGCATGCCTATACCGAGCGATTCGACCAACACGAATATCCCGCGGAAGAACGGCAGCTTCCAGATCCCGTGCCGGGGGCCGGTTATCTGATGGGTTTCGACCGCGATCTCCGACGAAGGCTTGCGAACTGCAACCGCCCAACTCACAGGGCCGCGCATCATCACGCCTTCCATGACGGCTTGACCACCGATGGAGGGTTTAGAAGCCAATCTCAGGCTTTCAGGATGAAGAAGTCAGATTTGGCATCTCGCGCTTTCCGTACTTCTTCTGGAAGCGCTCGACGCGCCCTCCTGTGTCGACCAGCTTCTGCTTGCCGGTATAGAAGGGGTGACATTCGGCACAGAGTTCGACTCTGAGCTCACTTTTGGTTGAACGGGTCGTGAAAGTGTTCCCACAGGAACAGTGGACCTCGGCCATGACGTATTCGGGGTGGATCCCTTGCCTCATCTTTGTCTCCTTGAACGACTAACGAGAGTAGCACACTGCCCAGTCTGATCGGGAAGGTGTCTTGTTTGTTGAGGATGCGCTCATTGGCAGGGCCTTGGGGAAGCGACGCCTAAGCAGACCCTGTAGCGAAATGGCCACGGCCCCCTACCCTGGAGCCCCTTTGAAGGATTTGGCGCCCTTCTATGATGGCGGGTCGGGAACTGTGACTTCCGTGTACCAACTGCCGCAATTCGCATAAACGTAGACCGAACCACAATCTTGCTCCGAGATGCCCTGAACTGAATACCACCATGCACTGCGCGTATCCTGAAAATGCCAGTTGAAGTTGTAATAAGCCTGCTCATAGAGCGGGTGGGGCGTTGAGAAGTAAACGCTGTTGCAAGTTGAGCCACAGAGCCCTCTGAAAGTCGTCGAGGCCTGAATTCCCGAATCCACGTCGGTCTTAGTTTGCGTCACCTCCCACGTGAAGGCCCCGTCATAGTTGTGACAGAATTCGCGCCCTACGTCTATCCTGAAAGTTGCGACGTAAACGTCGTAAGGACTCGGGCGCGGTTCTTGGCCGCAGCCCGCGAAATCGTAATAGTGAGGGTCCGTGGGGTCCCCATCGGTTACTAGGATGTCCTTCGCCGAGGCAGCGCTCCCCATTAAGACAGTCATGGTCACGAGAAAAAGAACGAGCCATCGACTGATCCTAGCTAGCGGCTGTAGGCCCATATGGTCATCCATTTTTTTGACCCCGCAAAGGCTTCGTAGGCTAGTTTCGAGACTCGGTCCAGCACGAAACCGTGTTCAGGCCATAACTGCATCCACCAGGCAAACCGTCCGGGACGTATGCGTCGACGACAGGATAAGGCATATACATCATGTGCTGTCCGTCTGTGTGTCCCGTGCAACTGGTCCCACAAGGCCATGGTCCCAGCGTCACCTCTGCATGCCCAATGCAAGGCTTGCCTTCAAGATCGAAGTCAATGAAGCACGAGGCGTTACCATAGGTCTTTTGGACACCATTTAGCCAAAGCTGTGCCCCGGTTTCGATGTCGTATGGCGTGACCGGGATCCTGGCGATTTGCTCACTTGGAGCGTAGCATTTGGTCCCGACGGCGCTGGTGACTGCTCCGGCTGACGGCGTCATCGTGTTGGAAAGATCGCATCTGGCGGCTGCGGGAGCCCCCATTGGTCCGTCCATGATTATGATCACCGGAATGGCCGCTGGCACGCAGTTGACGGGACCGCCACCGTCAAGTGGATTTCCGGCGTAACAACCCGGATCGGCAGTTGGGTCTGCCCGAGAAACATCCTGTAGAAGGGCCGTCAGCAGACCAACACACATAATCAAGACTAACGGCGTTCGGAGCCCTCGAAACCGTCTCACTCTCTCGCTCATTCCTATCCTCCCACCCATGTTTAGAAATCTCATTGGTTGTATTCGCCGGGCGAAAGGCAATCCCTGCTTGCTCGTCAAGAAATCCTTGGATTCAGGGGGCTTCTTGAATGGGTCCCGCCAGTGTGGGTCAGAGCCTGGGACAAGGAAGTTTCGAGCCTGGACTCCGAGCGATGCCGGAGCATGGCCTGGTTCAGGCTCGCAACTCAAGCGAACTTCGGTCAAGTCCGAGTGACCAGTGGCTTAAGGGAGGGCAAAGGCTGCGAAAGTTCATTCAGCCGGCTGAGGGTGGCAGGAAGAACTCGACCTTCCGGCAGGTGAGACACCTGAAGACCTCCAGCGGCAGGTTGCCGGTGGAATCGGCCCCCAACTGGTCACCTACGCCTGTCTCGGCCAAACGTAGACCTTGCAGCCCAACGAAGTTCATATTGGAACCGCAGGTCGAACAAGCGATCACGGGGCCGGCTTCGGCTCGTCTCTTCTTGGCTTTGTCGTAGCCCTTTGATGCCCTGCCCATCGTACGGAATGTTGCGAGTACGGCAAGCCCGACGAACCCGACGAACAAAGCGATGAAGAGCGGATTGGATACCGCTTGCATCAGTCCCCCGTGTTCTGTTTGCCGACCTCCATGAGGAACTGAAGGTTCCCCTTCGTCTGGCGCATCTTGTCGATAAGAAGTTCGAGTCCGGCTACCCCTTCGAGTGCATGGAGCACACGGCGAAGTTTCCAAACGAGCGAGAGTTCATCTTTGGTCAGCAACAGTTCTTCTTTGCGGGTCCCTGAAGCTTCGATGTCGATCGCCGGGAATATGCGCTTCTCAGAGGCTCTCCTGTCGAGCCGCAGTTCCCAGTTCCCTGTGCCTTTGAACTCTTCGAAGATGACCTCGTCCATCCTTGAGCCCGTTTCAACGAGTGCTGTCGCGATGATCGTGAGGCTTCCACCTTGCTCGATGTTGCGTGCCGCACCGAAGAACTTCTTCGGCGGGTAAAGAGCCGTTGAATCGACACCACCTGAAAGGATCCTTCCTGATGCCGGGGTCGCCAGGTTGTAAGCGCGACTGAGGCGCGTGATCCCATCGAGAAGGATGACCACATCGTTGCCCATCTCGACCATGCGCTTCGCGCGGTCGAGGGTCAGCTCTGTTACTTGGATGTGATCATCGGAGGGACGGTCGAAGGTTGAGTACACGATCTCGCCATCGACCGAACGCTGCATGTCGGTAACCTCTTCGGGACGCTCATCGACTAGAAGTACGATGAGATGACACTCTGGTGCGTTCGCCCTGATCGAGTTTGCGATCTGCTTCATCACCGTTGTCTTACCGGCTTTCGGCGGCGAAACGATCATGCCTCGCTGGCCCTTACCGATGGGGGCAACCAGGTCGATGATCCTTTGTGAGATCTGGGTTGGGTCATCGGTCATTTCCAAACGGATCCGTTGTTCCGGATACAAAGGGGTGAGGCGCTCGAACCAGGGTCGGCCCTGGATCTCTTCTGCGGTCTTCTCGTTTACGGTTTCGATGCGAACGAGCGCCCTGTACTTCTCGGACTCTTTGGGCCTGCGAGCCATGCCCACGATCGCGTCGCCGCGCCGCAGATGGAAACGTCGCACCTGCGACAGCGAAACGTAAACGTCCTCCTGGGCCGGCAGGTAACCGCTTGTCCGCAGGAACCCAAAACCTTCGGGGAGGATGTCTAGTATCCCAGTCGCATTCTCGAGTTCAGCTTCGTTGATCACTTCGGGCTCGCGCGGTCCCCTGTCTTCGCGGGGGCGATCGTCGCGTGGTCCCCTGTCGTCGCGGGGGCGGTCATCGCGTTGTCCCCTGTCGTCGCGGGGACCCCGATCTGGCCCACGGTCGCGTCCGCGGTCGCGTCCACGGCGCCGGCGACCGCGATCACGATCGCGATCACGGAAATTGTCCCTGCGGACCTCGCCTTCGGGGCGTCCATCAACCTGGTGCCTGCTGGTGCCCTGCGGTTCGGAACGCTCCGTCGCTGAGGGTTTGTCAGAAGAGGCTTCGGTCGAGGGCTTGGCGGACGAGTCTGGCGTTGAGGGAGCAGTCGATGGTTTTGATGCCTCTGGCACTCCTACGACCCGCACTTGGTCATCGCGCTTTCCCGGCTTCGATCCATTCGTTCCGGCGGTTCCTTTGGCGATGATGGCTTCCATCAGCTGGGCCTTCTTCAGGCCTTTGGTCGCAACGCCGAGTTCGCCGGCGATTACCTGCAGTTCGGCGACCTTCTTCGACTGCAGTGTTTCTTTTTCGATGCTCATCTATCCTTTTTCCTTTTCCATATTGGCTCGTAATGACTCCCAGTCATCGTTGAATGTTTTGATGCCAGCGTCGGTGAGTGGGTGTTTCACCAACTGAGTGAAGACCTTGTACGGCATCGAAGCGATCTCGGCCCCCAAACGGGCTGCTTCGATGACGTGCATCGGATGCCTAAGGCTGGCTGCTAGAACTTGGGTTTCGTAGCCCTGGGCATCGTATATCTCGCAGATCTCGGCTAGTGCGGCGGTCCCATCGCTTGAGATGTCGTCGAGCCGGCCGAGGAATGGGGAAACGATATACGCTCCGGCCTCAGCTGCAAGTATGGCTTGATTTGGGGAAAAAACAAGTGTCACGTTGACTTTGATCCCCTCGGCCGACAAAGCGCTGATGGCCCCGAGCCCGATAGGGGTCATCACGATCTTGACGATCGCATTGGGAGCCACCGCAGCGAGCTGATGGCCCTCTTCGATCAATTCCTTGGTTGTTTGCGTTGTGGTTTCCAATGAAACCGGGCCATCGACGATGTCGCATATCTGTTTCGCGTGCGAGATCCAATCGGTCGGCTTCTCCTTGAAGATCAGCGAGGGATTGGTGGTTATGCCTTTCAATACGCCCCACTCGTTGATCTGTTTGATCTCATCGAGGTTGGCCGTGTCCAAGAACAGTTTCAATTCTTCCTCCTCCCGATCACTTCCCAAGTCTTGAGGCGCGATCTATTCCTGCGCGGTTCACTGCCTTCGGTGATATCAACGCCGGCAGCAACCTCTGCCTTGGCCGCGTTCTGCGCAAACTCCAAGGCCTTCTTCATGACGATCGAGAGAACCTGCTGAAGGGTGGAGTCGAGGTCGAAGGCTTCGACGACGGGAACTTCTCTTCGCGTTGCAAGTTTAGCGATGTATACCTGTATCCGGCGGATCTTGCCAAGCGAGGGCAAGTATCTATCCTGCGGACGCGACCGTGTTTCCATGGCTCTCATATGGAAATGGCTTTCATGCAGTGACTCGTCACCAACCACCATCACTATCGGGATGACAACAGCGTCGGCGAACTCTTCATCCCAGCCATCGAGGAACCCGGGGACCACATGAGCTCCTTCGACGATGATGTCCGTGCCTTCCTCTAATGCTCTGGCGATCAGCGCCTTGATGCCAATCGCAACGGCTTGGACTTGGGCTTGGAACCCTGCGATGACAGGGTCGGTGTCACTGCCAGGCGCAAGCACCATCGTCGAATCACCATCGAACGTAGACACGTGCAATGTTGGCATGAGTTCGGCAGATACCGCGCTGCGTAGAACCTCTCGGATGGCATCGGTCGAGATGACCCGCGTGATCCCAAGACGAGCGGCAAGTTGCGTCGCCACGGTCGATTTGCCAACGCCCGTAGCTCCACCGAGCAGGATGACCAGAGGAAGATCGAGTTCCTCAACGGCCTGCCATTTGAGGTAACTGCTGGCGAATCTCTCGCCAGCCTCAACAAGGAGCGAAGCGGCGAAGTTCCTGAGCTCACTCTTGGAGATCTCGTAGGTCCCACGCGAGAGCAGCACCTCTTCGATCCGTTCGGCGATGCGGAATGAATCGGCGAACGATAATCCCGAGACGACCAGAGATGAAGCCATCAAACCTTTGGAATAGGGCAATCCGTGGGTAGTGTCTTTGATGACGATGTGGCGCTTGGGTTCGGTCATGGTCGATGGCTCGCTATCGCTTCTTGGCCGATCCGCAGAAGCTCTTTGTCGATGGTCGTATCTGAGGTCCCCACTTGGATGGGCCTGTTATCGACGAAGATCGTTGGGATGCCTCTCGCTTCTGCCTGTCTGGCGACAACATCGACCGCTGCCGCCTTCAATTCGACCGCGAAAGCATCGACCGCGCCGATGGAATCTAGTTCGGCCTTCAACGCTGAGCGATCGGCGAGGCTGTGGCTCATGCCTGCAACCTTTGCGCCATGTTCGTCTTCGAGATGTTGCCTGATGTCATGGGTTGCCTCTTTGGAAGCTGTCGTGAAGAACCAGATCGACTTGCCGGACACATCATCTAAAGGGAAAGGCCGAAGGATGGTTTGCAGGACCTTGAGATCATCGTGGTGTCCGCTCAAACAGCCTTGCACCTGGACCAAGTGTTCCCGCTGCAAGGACGCTTCACACATTGTAAGCACGATGAGGTCCGCGAGCAATATCCGGTAGAGGCCGAAATAACCAGTAAGAAGACCTGGATCGATCGTCGCATCTACTACCAGGATCGTCTTGTCGGCTTCGATAGGAGGTATCGCCGAGCCGCTTCCTTCGAGGAGCAACAACCCGGGAGCCCATGCTTCTGCCACCGAAACGGCTTGGGCGACGTTGGTGAGAACAGGCTGGCCGGTCAGGCCTCCGCCGACCCTGTATGCCCCGACGGTCCTAACGCCTGCGGTGACGGCGTCCTCGATGTAATCGCTTGCCGCGTGCCTGCCCGCGTCGGCGAGTCGCACCAGCGATCGCGAATCTTTCAACGAGTCTGGTTCGAGTGGTTCGGGTTCTTCGGGGCCACCCCTACCCATCGCGACCACAACCGGATGCAGGTCTGCCTCACGCCAGAGTCGAGCGGTGTGTCCGCCGATCGCAGTCTTACCAGATCTCTTGCCCGTTCCGATAAGCGCTACCGAGGGGACTGCGACTTTGTCGCGCGTTGGAGGATCGAACCTGAATCCTGGGCCTTCGTAGAGCGCGCCTTTCCACAGCGCCACCGATGCCAAGCGACTTCTCTGCACGTACCCAAGAACCGGTTCGTCGGAAAGGTCGTACACATGCCGGCACGACGATCTATCGATGACGCTCGCAAGGGTTCTCTCGGGATCATGGGAGGCATCGATGATCTCGACACCTAATTCGAGTTGTATCTGTCCCAGTTTTTCTTTGCCTCCAACTAGTAAAGCGATCTCAGGGTCGATGCCTCGGCGTCTTAGTTCCTCGATGCCGCGCAAAGTGACCGACGGGTAATGCTCGCCGTCGATCAGCACGATCGTTCTGTCACTCATCGCTACTCCTGATGTTCGGCAGGCGTCTAACGGACCTTGGCCCCTTGAAGGTCCCACCCCGGGGTCATGATCTCCCAACCGCCTGGGATCAAACCTTCGGCCGTCCGCTTGGCATCTTCGATGCGATCGGCAGGGACCAGACTGATCAGCGATGGGCCCGCGCCGGCCAGCGCGGTCGGTATGCCCTTTCCTCTAAGGCCCTCATGCAGGCCGAGGCTCTGCGGCATCAGCGGAAGGCGATACGGCTCATGCAAACGGTCGGCTGTACTTGCCATCAAAGAATCGATCGGGGCTGATCCGATCAATGCCGATAACAATGCCGCGGTCGCGCTGATGTTCGCTACCGCATCGACGCGAGGGACATCGGCGGGCAGCACAGCTCGCGCGGAAGAAGTCTTGAACTTCTGCGCGGCCACCAAGATCATCGGCAGTATCTGATCGGTAGGGTCGAAGTGCAGCCAGCCATCCTGAGAATTCAAAACGAGACCGCCGAACATGGCAGGCAAGACGTTGTCGCCGTGGCCCTCCATCCTTACGGCCAGCCGGGCCAGCTCGGGGTCATCGAGCTCAAGATCACCGAAGGCGCGTGCACCAACAAGGCCCGCAACGATGGCCGACGCGCTCGCCCCCATGCCACGCGCCGACGGGTAGATCTCGATCATCTCCAGTTACACCGACGGTGCCTGCT
Organism: Actinomycetota bacterium; assembly: GCA_046262935.1. GTDB lineage: Bacteria > Actinomycetota > CADDZG01 > JAHWKV01 > JAHWKV01 > JBHELT01. The sequence continues at coordinate 46,108 of JBHELT010000088.1, forward strand.
GGCCCGCCGCCGCGTAGGCAGCGATGAAAGCCCGATGTGTAAGGTTGGTCGGCAGGGACCTGATCCGCCCCTTACCAGTGATCTGCGGCGAGTCCGACTTGGTGAACCGGATGTCGAGGTATGTTCCGATGGCGACACCAAGACAATCGAAACCAGGGCCGATATTGGCAATGGTCGCTGGAACTCGTACTTCGACGTCGATCACTTTCACAACTCCAGTGCTGCAGCGACCTCATGGATGTTGGGCTCAACGACAGAAGGCGGCGGAGCCCCTGCGATCGCCCAGTCGGGGTCTTTCAGTCCATGACCCGTGAGGACGCACACTATCGTTTTGCCGGCGGGGATCCGGGTTGCGTCGTGAAGTTTCAACAGTCCGGCAACGCTGGCGGCTGAGGCAAGTTCGCAGAACAGACCTTCCGACGCAACGAGACGGTATGCCTCGAGTATCTGTTTATCGGTCACCTCCCCGATCTCGCCGCCCGAGTCCGATGCTGCGCCAACGGCGGCCTGCCATGAAGCCGGGTTTCCTATCCGGATAGCGGTCGCGATGGTGCGGGGGTCTTCGATGGGATACCCACGAACGATGGGGGCCGCACCAGAGGCTTGGAAACCGAACATCGAAGGCGTCTGGTTGATATCACCGCTGTCCAGGTACTCGCGGTACCCCTTCCAATAAGACACGATGTTGCCAGCGTTTCCGACTGGGATGAGATGCATGTCCGGGGCTCTGCCAAGCGCGTCGCATATCTCGAAAGCCCCGGTCTTTTGTCCCTCGATACGGAATGGATTGATCGAATTGACCAGCGTAACCGGGTAATCGCTCTCAAGTTTTCGAGTTATCTCCAGTGCGTGATCGAAGTTGCCAGTGATCTGAACGACTCGAGCCCCGTGGACGAGCGCTTGCGCGAGTTTGCCCATCGCAACGTGACCTTGAGGGATCAAAACTCCACAGATGATCCCCGCTCGCGCAGCATATGCAGCAGCTGATGCCGACGTGTTGCCGGTTGAAGCACAAACGATCGCTTTAGCTCCGGCCTCCACGGCCTTCGATACGGCCAGTGTCATGCCTCGGTCTTTGAACGATCCGGTTGGGTTGGCGCCTTCGAACTTGAGGTACACCTCAGCTGAGAGGCGCTTGGACAGAACCTTCGATAGCAACAATGGGGTCCCGCCCTCTTGGAGGGTCACTACTGGCGTTGAGGC
>JBHELT010000089.1:0-61563 GCA_046262935.1 Actinomycetota bacterium
GTACCTGGATGACGCGTGACCACGCCTGGGTATTGCTTGCAGGGCCTCAGCAGCGCGTAAAGGTCGAGCTCGATCCGAAGGGTGACGTTCACGCTTCGGAACCCGTAACCGACGGGGGTTGTGACTGGGCCCTTTAAGGCAACCTTGTTCTTGCGGATCGAATCAAGGACCTTGCTCGGCATCGGTGAGCCCTCTGACTCGACAACGTCGGCTCCCGCTTGCTGTTCATCCCATTCCACAACTACCCCGGTAGCGTCGATGGCCGCAACAGCGGCGTTGGCGACCTCTGGGCCGATACCGTCGCCAGGGATCAGAGTCACTCGGTGGGTTTGCATGTGCATGAGATTAACTGGTGGAACCAGCAGACGGTCGGTTAGGCGCCGAATATCCGGTAATAGATGAGGTTTAGCGTTTCGCGCAGCAATTCATAGCGCCGGGATTGACGGCTGAGCGGCAATGGAGCCCGCGAGATGTTCGCTTCGAAACCCATGTCCCTGGCGATCTTGCGTGCCCTCGCCAGATGCAGCGGGTCGCTCACGATGGTGATCTTGTTGATGTGCTTACTTTCCGCCATGTACTTGAACAGCTGCAGACTCTCGATCGTTGAGTTTCCCCCCATAACGCCGGTCACCTTGCTTGCCGGAAGCGACTTCTCGAGGTACGCCGCACCCGCTTGCGCTTCTGTGAACCGGTCGCCCGGCCGTTTGCCGCCGAGGACAACGATCAACGGTGCAACTCGATCGTTGTAAAGAACGCGAGCGTGATCGAGCCGTGCTCTGAAGATGGTCGATGGAACGCCGTTGTATTGTGCGGCCCCCAAGACGACTATCGCTTGGGTCTGCGAACGCTGATCCTGCTTGGAAGAAAACCAGACATCGGCGCCCGTTGCGGTTACCAGCAACAAGGGGGCTGCGATGACGATGAGTATCGCCCACTTGATCAGGCGCATGGGTCACCATAACGCCGCTGGATAGTTAAGGCCCCTAAGTCTTTTTGTACAGGATGCTGCGTTTCACTTCTTGGATCGCTTCGGTCACTTTGATGCCACGTGGACATGCGTCGGTGCAATTGAAGGTTGTTCTGCATTTGAATGCCCCGCTCTTGGTGCTCAATATGTCGAGTCGCTCGCGGCCACCCTCGTCGCGCGAATCGTAGATGAAGCGGTGGGCGTTGACGATCGCAGCTGGACCTACATATTCCTCATCGGACCAGAAGATGGGGCACGAGGTAGTGCAAGCGGCGCACAGGATGCATTTGGTCGAGTCGTCGAAGCGATCGCGCTCGGCCTGACTTTGCAATCTTTCGGTGTGAGGCGCAGGTGTGTCATTGATGAGCCACGGCTTAACGGCTCTAACCCCTGCGAAGAATGGTTCCATGTCTACGATCAGATCTTTTTCGACCTTCAAGCCCTGGATCGGCTCGACCTTGATGGGCTGCGAAAGATCTCTGCATAAAACCTTGCAAGCGAGCCTGTTCTTTCCGTTGATGACCATCGCATCCGACCCGCAGATGCCGTGTGCGCAGGAACGCCGCAGGGCAAGGGATCCGTCGATGTACCACTTCACATAGTGAAGTGCATCGAGTACTCGACCGCTGTCTTCTATCTCAACGGTATATTCGCCCCAGTATGGTTCTTCGTCCGACTCGGGGTCGAACCGTTGAACCTGAAGATCGACTTCGATCAAGCCGCGCTCACCGACATCTGTTCGAACTGGTCGAGCATGCCCCACCACGCGTCGATCGCGAGATGCGCGGATTCACGCGACAGCTCAGAATCTGTGAATCCCTCGCGGATCGCCTTGCCGTGTTCGACGTCGAGCGTTGAATGAAGATCGAAGAACGCCAGGGTTTTTTCGTCGGTGATCTCGTAATACTCACGCAGACCATCGGCCTTGGCTTTGGCCACCTCGGGAAACTGTGATTCATACGAGTAAAGGGCCCCAAGGGCCTCTTCGGATCCACGCTTGCAAAGGGACTTATAGGTCTCGACGAGGTTGGTTGTGCGTGGCGACGGCTGAGATTCCAAAACATCTTGCTGCTTGACGCCGAGTCCTTCGGCGAACTCGAGCCACAGCTCGGCATGTGGTCGAGGCTCGGATGTTTCATCGACGTAGACCTGTTGCACGGCTGCCTTGGCGGGCCCTTCTTCGAGATGCTCCAGGGCGGAGCTTAGGAATGAAGGCAGAGCCGTCTCGTAGTGGTAGTACTGCCTTGCGTATTCACGAAGAACCTCGATCGAGACCTTCCCCTTCTGCCACCGCTCGTAGAAAGGGTGGGTTAGCAGGTGCCGCTCTTTGATGATGGTATCGATCCCCATGTGATCCTCCTCAGTGGCCGTGGGAAGTGCTGACACTAACTTGTTCTGCGTCCTTACTCGAAATCCCTTTCCTGGCTCGAAACATCAGGTCTTTGCTTGGGCTCCATGTCTCGCTCAGGATCTCGTCGAAACCCAACTTTCTAAGGATCGCTTCGAGTTTGGAGGTCCCAACATGCTTGCCCGGCATCAGTTTCATCCAGGAGTCGGGCCGTTTGCTGAAAACGATCGTCCCACCGGGTTTGGTGACCCGAGCCATCTCGCGGATGGTCCTAAGAGGCTGAGCGAGGGGGGCGTCGATACAGGAAACGACTTCGAAAGTCCCGTCTCGCCAGCCAAGGGCAGCGCCATCGCCCTCGATGAGTGACACGCGGTCCTCGAGGCCGGCAGAGCGAACCAGCGACTCGCCCTTTGCCAGCATGTTGCGCGACAGGTCGATGCCTGTAACGTGACCATGGAAACCTTCGAACGAGGCCACCATGAGGGGTACGCGAGCGGTGCCAGTTGCGACGTCGAGGATGGTCGGTGAGTTGTACTGGGAAACTGCTTCGTGAAGGACCCTCGATAAAAAGGCATTGGCGGCGGTGTGATGTCGGCCATGAAAGGCTCCAGGATCGTCGAGGTTCCAAACCCGTGCGAATCGCTGGTATATGAACCGAACGCCGCGACTTCCCAAGTAGGTTCCGTCGGTCAGCAGAACTAGCCAGATCAAGACGGCGACGCTCAACACCCCGATGAAGATGAGACCCGTTACAGCCATCAGTACTTGCGCTCCATCGGCATGTATTTGGTGATCGTAACCGGCTTGTATCGCAGCTCGATCTCGTCGCCTGGAGCTTTGTAGGCGAGTGAATGCTTTAGCCAGAAGCCATCGTCACGTGATGGGAAATCGTCGCGCCAGTGACCGCCTCGACTCTCGGTGCGCGCCTTGGCAGCGGTAGCGGTGATCTCGGCAAGGTCGACGAGGAACCCAAACTCGACCGCTTCGAGAAGTTCGGTGTTGTAGACGGACCCCTTGTCATCGATGGATGTGGTCTTGGCTCGTTCACGCAATTCCGATATGAAGTCGAGGGCTTCTTTCAACGAACTATCGGTGCGTACAACGCCGCATTTGTCCATCATCTCGGTTTGAAGTTCAGCCCTCAAAGGTGCGATGCGGTTGCCTTTGGGGCTATCCAATATCGAACGCAGCTTCTCGCGGGCAACGCCCTCTGGGTCTTCGGGCAGGTCGATGAAATCGACACCGTTCGCGTACTCAGCCATGCTTATGCCACCGCGCTTTCCGAACACAACGATGTCGAGCAGGGAATTGGTCCCTAGCCGGTTCGCACCATGAACCGAAACACAGGCACACTCACCGGCCGCATAGAAACCGGGCAGGGGCGAGTTGTCTTCATCGATAACGACCTGACCATGCACGTTGGTCGGTATGCCTCCCATGGCGTAATGGGCTGTTGGTTGGATGGGAACAGGATCGGTTAGGGGTTCTACACCGAGGTATATGCGAGCGAATTCGGTGATGTCGGGGAGTTTGCTTTCGATAACCTCCGCCCCAAGATGTCGCACGTCGAGGTAAACGTAATCCTTGCCGTCGACTCCTCTTCCTTCTTTTATCTCTTGATGGATGGCGCGCGACACCATGTCGCGCGGCGCAAGGTCCTTGATGGTTGGGGCATAGCGTTCCATGAAGCGCTCGCCCTTGCCGTTCAGCAGAACGCCCCCCTCGCCGCGCGCCGCCTCGGACAACAAGATGCCGATGCCATAGATGCCTGTGGGATGGAACTGGAAGAACTCCATGTCCTGCAACGGGATGCCCTTATTGAAAACCATCCCCGGCCCATCGCCAGTCAGGGTGTGGGCGTTGGAGGTGATCTTGAAGAACTTGCCGAAGCCCCCGGTCGCGAACAGCACGCTCTTGGCATGAAAGACATGCAGCTTGCCTGTCTTCAACTCGAAAGCAATAACACCGGTGCAGCGCGGATGACCCTTAGCGTCGTCGCTCAAGATGATGTCGAGCACGAACCATTCGCTGAAGAACTGCACGCCGTTTTTCAAACATTGCTGGTACAGGGTCTGCAGGATCATGTGTCCGGTTCGGTCAGCGGCGAAGCAGGCTCTACGGACCGGCCCTTCGCCGTGATGATGGGTGTGACCGCCGAACCTTCGTTGATCGATCTTGCCTTCGGAGGTTCGGTTGAATGGCAATCCCATGTGTTCTAAATCCAAGACGGCATCGATCGCCTCTTTGCACATGATCTCGGCCGCGTCTTGGTCCACCAGGTAGTCGCCACCTTTGATGGTGTCGAAGGTGTGCCATTCGTAGTTGTCTTCTTCAACGTTGCCAAGCGCAGCGCACATGCCTCCCTGCGCCGCACCGGTGTGGGAGCGCGTTGGATACAGCTTGCTCAGCACAGCCGTCTTGGATCGTGACGACGCTTCGAGCGCTGCTCGAAGGCCAGCGCCTCCAGCACCGACTATGACGCAGTCGTAACGGTGATAAGTTGCCTGCACCTTTACTTACCGCCCGGCATCTGCGAGGCGGAGAAGGTGAAGATCACCAGGCTGCCGATCGAGTAGAAGACGAAAGTCGCCGAGTAGAGCAACCCTTTCAAACTGACCCGTAAACCGCCGCGTTTCACGTAATCCTCGATCACTACGCGAGCGCCGTTGACTCCATGAAGCAGAGCCAGCGTCAAAAGCAGCCAGTCATAAGAGCGCCAGAAGAAGTTGTTCCATCGTTTGGCAACGAATTGGAAGTTGACTCGACTCACGCCGCCGCCGAACACATGCATGATGGCCATGTGACCGAGCAATAGGAACACGAGCATCAAGCCCGAGATCCTCATGAAGAACCAAGCCCAGACCTCCCAGTTGCTGGGGGCCGAGTCTGGTTTGAAGTGCGCGACGTACGCTTCTTGAAGGCTCATTTGATGAAGATGGGTTTCAGCATGAAGAAAGCTGCGGGCAAGAACATCACTATCGACACGATCCCAACGGCCCTGGTCAGCTGCGTCTGATAACGGCTGCCCTTCGACCAGAAGTCAACGAGGATCACCCTCAGGCCGTTGAACGAGTGGTAGATGACGAGTCCCATGAGCACAACCTCGAGCGGCCTGAAGAAGGGGCTTTCGTAGAACTTGGCTAGGGCGTTGTAGTACTTGGGACCGAACTTGACCGCAGAGGTGTCCAGGATGTGCAGGAACAAGAAGCCCAAGACGGCGAGACCGCTGCCGCGGTGCAGGATCCACGACCACATGCCGCCGCCACCTTTGTAAAGGGTCCTCGAGTACGGCTCTTTGTAATAGGAACCGTATTGGGTTGGTTCATCAGCTGAGTCTTTGGCAGGATCCATGTCGAGGCAATATATCAACCAAGGCGCGCCCCGCACATTGGATGCTGTGCACAAATCCCGGTCGCTTGGGTTGGCGGTCGGCCTTGAGGCCTACGGCGTTGAGGCTGGTGGCGTCGAGCTCGGTGGTGCCGGCTCTTGCACATCTTCGATCGTGATCGGGATGAGCCGTTCGGACTCCACGGTGTATGTGATGTGGATCGGCTGAAGCATCTGCATCCTTTGCTGTAAGTGATCAAGCGAAACTGGGGAGTTCTGAAGCGAAAATATCAACTGACGCTGGTCGAGGGCTCTTAGACTCAGGTTTCCGAACTCGATCTCGGTTATGTGTCCGGTCACTTGCAGGACTGCGCTGGTTGGGGTGGCGGCTGGCAGAGGAACCGCTTTGCCGCAGGCTCCAAGGCCGCTCCCAAGCGCCAAGAGCAGTAACGCCAAGCACCCCTTGCGAGCGAAGACCACTGTCGATCGTTCGTTATCCACGCCTACGAAGATATAGGTATCGCCATGCCTTGGTGGCTCGCAGGCGTTCGGGCACGGCGTCTTATTGAAAGTGAAAATCATTGTCAATTAGACTTGCCGCATGACAACACCATCGAACCGTTCGACCAAGCAAAGGACCGCGGTCCTCGAGGCCCTCGAGTCGGGAGCGACTTTCCTTTCGGCCCAGCAATTGTTCGACAAGCTGAGGGTCGATGGGCGACGGATAGGCCTCACCACTGTTTATCGAGCGTTGCAGGCGATGACCGATTCGGGTCTGGTCGATGTTGTACTCACCCGCGATGGCGAGTCGACGTACAGGCGCTGCTCGGGAACGCATCATCACCATCTGGTTTGTCGAAGCTGCGGCGATGCGGTCGAGGTGGCGTCGGCCGATTTCGAGGAGTGGTCTTTGCGCGTTGCCGGTGAGCATGGGTTCACCGAGGTTACGCATGAGGTCGAGATCTTCGGCACCTGCGCGCGGTGCTCAGGTGGTTTACCGAAACGCGCAAGGCGATCGGGGCGGTCGCAAGCGTGACCGGTCACATCTGGGTTCTTGTGCTGTCGTCGGTTGTCGCCGAGAGCCTGCTCGCGCACGTCGTATTGCTGGGTCTGGTCCTTCGGCCGCGCCTCTTGCAGCGAGGTCTATTGGCCCTCATCTCCTTCGCGGCTGGTGCCCTGCTCGGCGACGCGTTCCTGCACCTCATCCCGCAGATATCGAAGTCACCAGGAGGCTTCAACCTCACCGCTTCGTTCAGTTTGTTGGCCGGTGTTGTTGCCTTTTTCATCTTGGAAAAGGTCCTTCACTGGCACCACTCACACGTTCCTGCGGAGGAAGTGCTGCATCCGGTGGCGGTGACCAACCTGATCGGCGACTTCCTTCACAACTTCATCGACGGCGCGATCATCGCCGGAAGTTTCTTGGTGTCCACCAGGCTTGGCGTCGCAACAGTTATCGCCGTCGCGCTGCACGAGATCCCACAAGAGATGGGCGACTTCAGCATCCTGGTTCATGCGGGCCTTTCACCTTGGCGGGCTTTCTTCCTCAATTCGATGACCGCCCTCACCGCCCTTGCCGGTGCGGCGGCGGCGCTTCTGATCGCAGGCAAGGTCCCCGGTATCGACTCGGTACTCGTCCCCCTGACAGCCGGGGGCTTCGTATATATCGCCAGCACAGACCTTCTGCCGGAGTTGCACAAAGAACCAGAGGCTCGAAAGTCGCTCATCCAACTTGTGTCTTTGGTCGCAGGCGTCGCAGTGATGGCCCTACTGCTGCTGGGTGAATAACCAGGCCCCTCCCCGCGGTGTTCACGAACGTAGAATGAGCGAAGTGGGCGACGAACAGATCTTCACCGATTCGGGCATACCGATAAAGCCTTATTACGAGGCTGGTGACATCGCGCAAGCAGACGCCGGCGCCCATGGCGCAAAGCCTGGCGAGTTCCCGTATACGCGAGGCATCTATCCGTCGATGTACAGGGGCAGGCTGTGGACGTTTCGCCAGTATTCGGGATTCGGCACCGCCAACAAAACCAACGAACGATTCAAGTTCTTACTCGATCGTGGGCAGACCGGTCTTTCGGTTGCATTCGATCTGCCTACTCAGATGGGCCTCGATCCCGATCACCCAAGGGCCGATGGTGAAGTTGGGGGGACAGGCGTTGCGATATCGAGTCTCGCCGACATGGAAGTGCTGTTCGAAGGCATCCCACTCGACAAAGTCTCTACATCGATGACCATCAACGCGACCGCAGCCGTGCTCCTGTTGCTTTACGAGATCGTCGCAGAGAAGCAAGGAGTTGCGGCTACCGAGATCACGGGGACCGTGCAGAACGACATCCTCAAGGAGTATGCAGCACGCGGCACTTACATCTATCCACCGAAACCGAGCATGCGGATCATCACCGATCTGTTCGCATACTGCGCGAAGAACGTTCCCAAGTGGAACACCATCTCGATCTCGGGTTATCACATCAGAGAAGCAGGAAGCACGGCCGTGCAAGAGGTGGCATTCACCATGGCTAACGCCATCGCCTACGTCCAGTCAGCGATAGACGCGGGCCTCGCCATCGACGACTTCGCCCCGCGGTTATCGTTCTTCTTCGCGTGTCACATGAATTTCTTCGAGGAGATCGCGAAGTTCAGGGCAGCGAGGCGGTTATGGGCGAGCATCGCGAAAGAGCGCTTCAACGCGATCGACCCGAAGTCGCAACTGCTTAGGTTCCATACTCAAACGGGAGGAGCAACCCTCACTGCGCAGCAACCTGAGAACAACATCGTGAGGACCGCTTACGAGGCGATGGCGGCGGTTCTTGGTGGAACCCAGTCGCTTCACACGAACGGTTTCGATGAGGCCCTATCGCTGCCAACCGAGCGCGCGGCCAAGCTCGCCCTTCGCACTCAACAGGTCCTCGGTTACGAAACCGGTGTCGCTTCGACCGCAGACCCTTTGGGTGGATCGTGGTTCGTGGAGTCTTTGACCGAGGAGATCGAAAACAAGGCGAAGGAGTTGATCGCACTCATAGACGACATGGGGGGCGCGGTCGAAGCCATCGAGCGTGGATGGATGAAAGAGCAGATCGAAGAGTCTGCATATCGTATCCAGTTGGGTATCGAAGATGGGTCGCGCCCGATCGTGGGAGTAAATACCTTCGATGAACAAGAGCAGCCTGTTGAGATATACCGCCCAGATCCGGATCTTCAAAGGGCCCAGATAGAAAGTCTGAACAAAGTGAAGGCCTCGCGTGACTCCAGCGCGGTGACCAAGTGCCTCGATGATCTGCGTGATGCCGCCCGCGGCGATGACAACCTCTTGTATCCGATGCGCAAAGCGTTGTCGGAGTACGCAACCATCGGGGAAGTGAGCGATGTTCTTCGCCAAGAATTCGGTATGTATCAACCGAGGTCATCCTGATGGCTGTTGCGATCGTGGGCGGCACCGCTGGCCTCGGGTTCGGTCTGGCCGTTCGACTGGCCTCGATCGGTGAAGACGTGCTGATCGGAAGCCGTCAATCTGAGAAAGCGATGATCGCAGTAGATGAAGCGCGTTCGAAGATCGCCGATGGATCGCTCCAAGGTGGACGCAACGAAGATGTTGTTGCCGATGCCGACATCGTTTTCGTGACCGTGCCTTTCCCCGGTCAGGCTGCCACTTATTCCACCATCAAGCCGGTCCTCAGCGAAGGTGCGCTCATAGTTCATTGCACGGTCCCCTTGGCCAGCGAGGTGGGAGGCAAAGCAACCCGCATGCTGGGGATCTGGGAAGGCTCTGCCGCTCAGCAGGCCAAAGGGATACTTGGTGCTGGGGTCAAACTAGCGTCGGGGTTTCACACCGTGATGGCAGATGTGTTGTCGGATCTGTCTAGGCCGATCGATCAGGACATCTTGGTTTGCGGTGACCCAGATGCTCGAGAGGCTGCTTCATCGATCATCGCCAAGATCGATGGGGCGAGATACGTCGACTGCGGCCCATTGGAGAACGCTCGCATCCTCGAATCCCTGACTGCGCTATTGATCGGTATCAACTCTCGCTACAAGTTGCACCCGGGGGCCGGAGTTCGCATAGCCGGGCTCTGAGTCTTAAGCAGGTCAGGTCGATTCGATAACTGCCAAGGCCGCGCCAGCGGGAACCGTTTCGCCTTGTTTCACTTTCAGTTCTTTGAGCACCCCGTCGCGGGTGCAATGGATCATGTTCTCCATCTTCATCGCTTCGAGCACGATGATGTTCTCACCAGCCTTAACAGGCGCCCCAACCTCGACAAGCGTTTTCACGATCGTGCCTTGCATCGGGGCGGTCAGAGTTTCGCCGGTCCCCGTGTTGCGGGACGCTTTGGAAAGGTCTGGCGGTTTGGGCTTGCCCGACGAAGGATCTTTCTTCTCGGTAACTTTCGCCTGCAGGCGTTTGCCCTCGACCTCGACTGTGAAGGTGCGCGAAAACACCTTGTCCGCGGCCGCTCCGTTGGCAACCTGCTCTTTCAGAACGGACAGATCCAGATCGTTTTCGACTGTCTTGGTTGAAAACTCCCCGGCGGCGAACCAATCGCTTTGAAGTGCAAGTTTGTGAAACGGGATCGTTGTCCGTAATCCTTCGATCTTGAATTCATCAAGGGCACGCAGGCCTCGGCTTATGGCTTCTTGCCTGTCGGCTCCGTAGCAAACGAGTTTCGCGATCAGCGAATCGTAGGACTGGGGGATCTGTGAGCCGGCGATGACCCCCGAATCAACGCGGACCCCGGGCCCTGTTGGTTCTGAGTAACCTGCGATCAGTCCCGGGCTTGGCAGGAAATTGCGAGCGGGGTTTTCGGCATTGATACGCATCTCGATCGCATGTCCTCTTAGTGAGACGTCTTGCTGCTCTATGCCCAAAGGCTCTCCGCCGGCGATCAGGATCATCTTCTTGGCAAGATCCATACCGGTGACGAGTTCGGTCACGGGATGTTCGACCTGTAGCCGGGTGTTCATCTCCAAGAACCAGAACTTCGGGCCCTCGGGTGTTTGTTCAAGGAGGAATTCAACGGTCCCCGCTGAGTAGTAACCCGCGGCTTTCGCTACCTTCACTGCAGCCGCTCCCATCTGCTCGCGCAGATCTGCATCAACGACCGGTGACGGTGACTCTTCGATGAGTTTTTGGTGACGTCTTTGCAAAGAGCAGTCGCGTTCGCCGAGATGCACCAGGTTCCCGTGATGGTCGCCGAGGACCTGCACCTCGATGTGTCTGGGCTCTTCGAGATAACGCTCCAGATATAGCTCCGGATTTCCGAATGCGACTTGAGCTTCGCGGCCAGCCCCATCGAAGGCTGCGGCGGCTTCTGACTCTTCGTGCACGACCCTGAAACCGCGCCCGCCGCCTCCGTGTGCTGCTTTCAAGGCAACCGGCCAGCCGTGTTCCGCTGCGAATCGCGCTATTCGAGCGGGGTCGTCGATCGGCTCCAGTGTTCCGGGAACGCTTTGAACGTCTTGTGAAGCAGCCGCCTTGCGCGCGGAAACCTTGTCTCCCATCATCTCGATCGCCGACGGCGGGGGGCCGATCCAGATCAGCCCAGCTTCCTCCACTGCGAATGCGAACCTGGGGTTCTCGGCCAAGAACCCGTAACCAGGATGGATCGCATCGACGCCAGAGCGCTTCGCTATCTCAAGGATCTTTCCGATGTTTAGATAACTGGTCGCGGGAGCCGTCTCACCTACGTTGTATGCCTCGTCCGCGAATGAGTTGTGCAGTGCATCGCGATCGATGTCGGAGTAGATGGCCACGCTCCCCAGACCCATGTCCTTGGCCGCTCGAAAGATACGTATGGCGATCTCGCCGCGGTTTGCGACCAGGATCTTTTCGATCTTCCTTTGGGAACCCATAGAACCTCGAACAGTCTCGGGATGGAGTTTGCGATGCCGCAGGAGTTTAACCTCCAGCGTCGCAGTGACATCGCCGGAGTTTAACCTCCGGCCTGACAGTGACATAGTGGGGCCATGGACGAACTGTCAGAAGAAACGGTCATCGCAGCCGTATCGCCTTGGGTGGCCGAGATCAGATATCTCGAATCGGCCCTTTCGACCAACACCGTGGCGGCCGAATGGGCGGCCAACGGCGCTCGGCATGGGAGCCTTGTCATCGCCAAACACCAAACCGCGGGCAGAGGGCGTCTCGATCGCACCTGGCACAGCGACCCCGCCGACGGCCTCGCATTCACGATGGTTCTGGACCCTGAGCAGCTCGGGATCGAACCCGGATTGATCAATGCTGCGGTTGCCGTGGCCGTGTGCCGTGCGCTACGCGGGGCAGTGCTTGATGTTCGTATCAAGTGGCCCAACGATCTGGTGATCGCAGATCGAAAGATCGCAGGGATCCTTTCGGAACTCGTTACCAACAACAGCGGGGACCCGATAGCTGTGGTAGGTGTTGGCATCAATGTGAATGATGCGACCTTTCCAGAAGAGATCGAAGGCGCAACTAGTCTATTCATCGAAACGGGGGCCAGGTTCGATCGAACAAAGGTGCTTGCCGATGTGCTTCAAACTATGAAGATGCCCCAAAGCAAGGCTTCGCTCACCGAGCGGTTCACGCACATGTGCTCAACCATCGGGCGCGAGGTGAGCGTGACTTCGGCAGACGGATCGACCAGGATTGGGGTTGCTGCCGGCATCGATCAGCGCGGCGGGTTATTGCTTGCCGACGGCGAGATCTTCTACGCCGGAGACGTTGTGCACCTTCGGACCACCTAGCTTCCGCTGGGGATGGCACCGGACAAGTGCTTCCGCGGCGGCTGGGGGCTAATGACTAATCTGACCTGGCGTAGTTAGTGGCATCATGAACCGCCTTGTAGTGAGCTTCGTCCAACCAATGACACCAGATCTTCTTGTCGGCAACGCTGAGACGTCTTCTGGCCCGGGGAGCCGACCATGCCGCCACCTCGACCCGAGCCCCGCCCATCTCAATCACGCTCTCCAGTGCTGGCCGAAGATCGGAATCGGTGGACATGGTGACTCCGATGTCATACTCGCGCTTAGCGGCCATCACCACAAAGTCGATCGCGAGGGCCACATCAATGCCCTTTTCTTCGGGAGGATCGGCAGGCCACCCGGGCGGGTAACGAAGGGTTCGGGTCAAGACCTTAATTTGAGGATGTGATCTCCACGCGGCGAGTTGTCGGTCGTTGGCTCCATATCCTTTCGCATCCCTTGTTGCGTCTGGCTGGCCGCGATAGACCCGGACCTGTTGAAGGCTGCGTTCTCCGAGACCCCTGGAGACGATGAGCTCGGCCAGTTTTCGGGGGTCGACTTGGCCAGCCTGCGAGGACGGCGTAAGTCCCCCGAAACACTCTCGAGCGCCACGGAAGACATTCTGATAGTCAAGAAAGACGACTACTCGATCAGTCATGAGGGGATAAAGATAATCCCCGCCAGTCCGACCGAGGCCGAACGGCGGGGAGCAGTTCTGTTGTGAGGGTAATGTCGGCAGTAGCCGGTGTCAAACTGAGAACAGGTTCAGAAGCGTTCGGACATCACGTCCCTCAGGTGGTCTCGGCATAAAATGAGGTGATGGCCCCCATCATCCAGACATCACTCGATCCGAATTCGCCCGAAGCCAAGGCGAACCGTGTCGCTATGCAGCAACTCGTTGGCGACTTGCAGGAAAAGGTAGCGGCAGCGGCACTCGGTGGCAGCGAGAAGTCCCGCCAAAGACATGTCTCAAGGGGAAAACTTCTGCCACGCGACCGCGTTAACAGGCTGCTCGACCCAGGTTCTTCCTTCTTGGAGCTCTCGCAACTTGCCGCGCATGAGATGTACTCGGGCGACGCACCCGGGGCTGGGATGATCACCGGCATCGGGCGCGTTAGTGGCATCGAATGCGTGATCGTTTGCAACGACGCAACCGTCAAAGGCGGAACATACTTCCCCCTCACGGTCAAGAAACATCTTCGGGCGCAAGAGGTTGCTCTTCAGAACCATCTGCCTTGCATCTACCTCGTAGATTCCGGCGGCGCATTCCTTCCCATGCAAGATGAGGTATTCCCCGACCGCGATCACTTCGGGCGGATCTTCTACAACCAAGCGACCATGTCGTCTCTAGGGATACCCCAGGTCGCTGCAGTGTTGGGCTCGTGTACCGCTGGCGGCGCTTATGTGCCCGCGATGAGCGACGAGTCGGTGATCGTGAAAGAACAAGGGACGATATTTCTTGGGGGGCCGCCTTTGGTTAAGGCTGCGACCGGCGAAGTTGTCACCGACGAAGAACTTGGCGGCGCCGACGTTCATGCGCGCACTTCTGGTGTCGTCGATCACTACGCCCTCGACGACACTCATGCCCTGCAGATAGTGCGCGACATAGCCGCGACCCTCAACCGCAGCAAATCGCTGCCTGCGGATATGCGCGAGCCGGAAGCGCCGAAGTACGACGCAGCCGAGTTGTATGCGGTCGTTCCGGCAGACGTGCGAACCCCATATGACGTACGCGAAGTCATCGCACGCATGGTTGATGGTTCGAAGTTCCATGAATTCAAGGCTCTGTATGGAACCACCTTGGTTTGCGGATTCGCGCATATCGAGGGGTTCCCGGTTGGCATCATCGCTAACAACGGCATCTTGTTCAGCGACTCAGCACTCAAGGGCGCTCACTTCATCGAACTATGCGACCAGCGACGTGTTCCCTTGGTTTTCCTGCAGAACATCACCGGGTTCATGGTTGGCAAGGAATACGAGGCAGGGGGCATAGCAAAGGATGGAGCGAAGTTGGTAACCGCGGTCGCTTGTGCGACAGTACCTAAATTCACCGTGATCATCGGCGGAAGTTTCGGTGCGGGCAACTACGGCATGTGCGGACGCGCGTACTCACCAAGGTTCCTTTGGATGTGGCCCAACGCAAGGATCTCGGTCATGGGTGGCGAACAGGCTGCCAGTGTTCTCGCAACGGTCAAGGGTGGTTTCTCAAACGAGGATGAGGAACAAGCCTTCAAGGATCCCATAAGGCAGAAGTACGAAGCCGAAGGGAACCCTTACCACTCGACCGCACGTCTTTGGGACGATGGCATCATCGATCCGCTTGACACACGCCAAGCACTTGCGCTTGGTATATCCGCCTCGTACAACGCGCCGTTCGAGCCTGTTCGCTACGGCGTCTTTCGGATGTGACGGCCCTTCTTGTAGCGAACCGAGGCGAGATCGCGGTGCGGGTCTTTCGGACCGCCCGTCGTCTTGGCATGCGATGCATTGCTGTTTACTCGGACGCAGACGCAGATGCGTTGTTCGTTGAGCAGGCCGATGCGGCGGTGCATATCGGCAGTTCCGAGGCGACTGCTTCTTATCTGAACATCGACGCCATCATCGATGCGGCAACGCGCTCTGGCGCGACGATGATCCATCCGGGATATGGCTTCCTGTCCGAGGATCCTTTGTTCGCAGAGGCCTGCGAGAAGCATGGGATCGTTTTCGTTGGGCCCCCTTCCGAGGTACTGCGCCTCATGGGCGCCAAGGACATCGCCAAACAGATGGCCCGCGATGCGGGGGTCCCCGTGCTCGAAGGGTACGCCAAGGGTGATCAAAGCGATGAGGCATTCGCGGCTGCGGCCGCGCAGATCGGTTATCCGATCATGGTCAAACCCATCGCAGGCGGCGGTGGCAAAGGGATGTCTGTCGCTCATACCGAATACCAGTTGATCGCGGCATTGGGTCAGGCGCGCCGTGCGGGCCTGGCTGCCTTTGCAGATGACAGGTTGCTCATCGAGCGCTGCCTGTTGCACCCGCGACACATCGAGGTTCAGGTCCTGGCCGATGGTCAAGGCAGCGTGATCCACCTGGGGGAGCGCGATTGCTCTTTGCAGCGCAGACATCAAAAGATCCTTGAAGAGAGCCCAGCCCCAGGTCTCGATGCTTCGATCCGTGATCTCGTTTGCAGATCGGCGGTCGATCTTGCGCGAAGCGTTGGTTATCGAAGCGCTGGCACATGCGAATTCCTGGTCGGCGAAGACGGGGCCGTTGCTTTCTTGGAGATGAACGCGCGACTGCAGGTCGAACACCCGGTAACCGAGATGGTCACCGGCTTCGATCTAGTTGAGATGCAGTTGCAGATAGCGCAGGGCTCGCGGCTCGAGTTGAAACAAGAGAACGTTGTGAGCCGAGGGAGCGCGATCGAAGTTCGGATCTACGCAGAAGATCCGGATCATGGGTTCCTTCCACAGTCAGGGACCATAGCCCACATGAAGATCGACGAGGCAGAAGGTGTCCGCATCGACACCGGTGTTCGTGAAGGCTCGGTTATCTCGGACCATTACGATCCGATGATAGCTAAGCTCATCGTTCATGCGGCGACGCGCGATCTAGCCATTGCGGCGCTATCCGATTCGCTCGCGGGGGCCGAGTTGCTTGGCCTCACAAGCAACATCTCATTCCTGTCGGACATCGTTCGGCTTCCGGCGGTCACCGAAGGCAAAGTCACCACCGATCTGCTCGACGCGATCGATCGCGACGAAACCGAAACCGTTGTTCCGCAAGAAGCAGTGTGCCTGGCCGCCGCAGCGGTTGTCGAAGACCTGAACCAGGGCGCTGCATCGCGCGACCCATGGTCAGAGAGTGCATCCTGGAGACTCGGTTACCGGGCCCCGATCGAAGTACCGATGGTCGTAGATGGCCAGGAAGCAGTCGTGAGCGTCTTGGGCTCGTCACCATATCGTATCGATGAACGAGTCGTTGATAGGATCGACGGTTCTTGCCACGGTTGGATGATCGATGAACGCGTTGGCGCGGTCGCCATCGCCCAAAGCACGGCCTATGTTTGGTTCGCAAAGAGGCCCTATGAGATACGTCTCGGGTTCCAACCAAGAAGCGAACAGGCTTCTGGGGCTGCACATCTCGAGGCTCCCATGCCTGGTCAGGTGCTGTCGGTCAAGGTCGCTGCGGGAGATAGTGTTTCGAAAGGCCAAGAGTTGCTGGTGGTAGAGGCCATGAAGATGGAGCACTCTTTGAAGGCCCCCACCGACGGGATCGTCAAAGCAGTTTTGGTAAGTGAAGGTGAAAGAGTCTTGAAAGGAAGAACCCTTGTCGACTTCGAGAGTCATCCAGGACCTGCCTGAAACGGTAACGATCGTTGAGGTAGGACCACGTGATGGCCTTCAGAACGAATCAGCCCAAGTTCCAACTTCGGTAAAGATCGGATTCATCGAAAGGCTGGCTGCGGCAGGGCTGCCTGTCGTCGAGGCAACTTCGTTCGTCAATCCCCAGTGGGTTCCGCAGTTGGCAGACGCAGAAGAGGTTCTGCGCGGGCTTGCCCGAGACACCGAAGTTTCCTATCCAGTATTGGTACCCAATGAGCGTGGCCTCGACCGAGCCCTTGCCGTCGGCGTCAAAGACATAGCGATCTTCGCATCTGCAACAGAAACGTTTTCGCAGAAGAACTTGGGCAGATCGCGCGAAGAAGCCATCTCGATGTTCCAGCCCGTAGTAAGGCGTGCCATCGAAGCTGGGCTAGGCGTGCGCGGTTACCTGTCGATGGTTCTCGGTGACCCATGGGAGGGCTTCGTCCAGCCAGATGAAGTTGTTGAATGGGGGATGCGCCTGTTCGAGATGGGTTGCGAAGAGGTATCACTTGGCGACACCATCGGGGTTGGTACCGCGGGGACAGTCCAAGACTTGATCGGCTCTTTCATCGAAGCAGGGGCCGACCTCCTTTCGATAGCGGTTCACTTCCACGACACCTACGGGCAAGGTCTTGCTAATGTTCTTGCCGCTCTGCAGATGGGAGTGTCGATGGTCGATGCGAGCGCGGGTGGCATAGGCGGATGTCCCTTCGCCAAGAGCGCAACAGGCAACCTTGCTACCGAAGACCTGTGTTGGATGCTCGAAGGACTCGAGATCGAAACCGGTGTTGATGTGGATGCAGTTGCCAAAGCGAGCGTTTGGATGTGTTCGCAGCTTGGCATAACCCCACCCGGTCGAGTTGCGAGGGCTCTGACCGTTGAGTGACGCCATGGTCAATATCTCGAAGGACGATCGCGGGGTTGTTCGCATTGTGCTTAACAGGCCCGAGGTTCGCAACGCCTTCAACGCCGAACTCATCGCGGCCATCACGGATGCTTTCGCCGATCCACCAACGGGGGCCCGCGTTATGGTCATCTCAGGCGAAGGCAAAGCGTTCTCTGCGGGGGCCGATCTTCAATGGATGAAGAGTATGACGTCGTTCACACGCGAACAGAACGTGGCCGACTCGTCGGCTCTCGCCGACATGCTCGATGCCATCGACAACTGCGCGGTGCCTGTGATTGGTCGTGTCCATGGGGCCGCTGTTGCCGGGGCCACGGGCTTGGTCGCTTGTTGTGACATCGCCATCGCAGGAAGATCAACGGTCTTCGCATTCACCGAGGTGCGGCTAGGACTCATCCCCGCAGTCATCTCTCCATATGTCATGCGACGGGTTGGTTATGGGTTCGCTAGATCGGCCTTCTTGACTGCGGAAAGGTTCGACGCCGAAACCGCAGAGCGCGTTGGACTCATCTATAAAGCTGTAGATGACTCAGCCCTCGATGAGGAAGTCGAAAAGATCATCGGGGCCCTGCTTGCAGGGGGCCCCGAATCTCTGGCAGGGGCGCGGGCCCTGGTCGATGCGGTCTGGGGCAAGTCGCCGCAGGACTCGCGAGACTTCACCGTGAATGCCATCTCCGAGCGCCGGGTGAGCGACGAGGCCCAAGAAGGCATCGCAGCGTTCTTCGAAAAGCGTGCTGCCCGCTGGGTCCCTCCATCGCAAGGATGATGCGCGAAATCAGACCTGCGCAGGACGCTCACTGATGCTTTCCCGCCTATCGTTTGATCATGAGCACGCGAACGCCTTTGGCGCCTGAGAAGCAAGGGCAAGGATCGGGCGGCATCACGTCCGGTCAGACCTTCGGCATGCTGCTTCTCATAGGTGGAGTCGCTTGGTTATTGAACGATGTAGGCCACCTGCCTTTCACTGGCCAGCAGGTTCTTTCGGTGATGTTGATCGTCCTTGGATTCGGCCTGCTGTTCATTCGCGGCGGACACACACACGGGCTTCTTATATTCATCGGGATAGCTCTTTCGCTCACGGTACTCACGGGAAGCCCGGTCGTTAGGTTCGATTCCTCTTTCTCGGGTGGGTCGTTGATCGGTGACAGGGTGGAATTCCCAACGAGAGCCCCCGGTGGAAATCTCGATTACGGGGTTGGCCTTGGCGATCTGCGCGTCAACCTCTCACGTCTTGCGATGGATGCGGACACAACCGTTTCCACCCACACCGCTCTTGGCGACGTGACGATAATCGTGGCTGATGATCAACCGGTCGAGTTGAAGACCAATGTTGGTCTCGGCGATGTGAAGGTGTTCGGCCAGAGGCTCGGTGGGACGGGGAATAACACATTCAACAAGGGGCCCATCTCGGATAAACATCTGCTGAGGTTGCAAGTCACAGTTGCATTGGGAGACGTGATCATCCTGCACCCAGACTCATGACCACCGTTCGGACGATTTCCAAAACCAAGATCCGAAGGCGTAGTCGTGGGGTCATCGTAGGGGGCATCTTGTTCATCGCGATCGGTGCCGGCACCCTGATGCAGTCTTACGGCTTGGTCGCCATCAACTTCTCCTACTTCTGGCCCTTGTTCCTAATAGCCCTGGGCATATCCGAACTACTCGGCAGGGCCCAGAGAGTTGAGATCGAACGAGTAAGGTCAACTCGGCTCGCGACCGCCGAGGAGCGCGTGAAGATCGCTCAAGAACTTCACGACATCGTTGCCCACAGCGTGAGCCTCATGACGGTACAGATAGGGGCAGCGCGCAAGGTATTCGAAAAGAAACCTGATGACGCGATGAAGGCGCTTCAGGCGGCAGAGGAGACCGGAAGGCAAAGTCTTGGGGAACTAAGGAACATGCTGTCGATACTTCGTTCGGCGGACCGCTCGATCGAGGAGGCGAATCTACAAGACGACTCCGAAGGCCTTGTTGCCCCCGCCGCACGTTTTGAGGCCGAAACACGCCCGTTACCCGGCCTTGGCGATCTCGCATCATTGGTCGATGCGACCAAGATCGCCGGGTTGAACGTAACGATCGAAGAACAAGGAACCAAACCCGCCGTTAGTCCAAGCATCGAGTTGACCGTTTACCGTGTTGTCCAGGAAGCTCTAACGAACGCGCTGAGGTATGCGCCCAATGCGAAGGTAGAAGTTTTGATCAGATATTCAAGCGACGAGATCGCTCTCAAGGTCATCGATGATGGGCCTGGCGTGTTCGGAACTCCCGTTAAGACAGGCCATGGTCTGCTTGGCATGAGCGAGCGGATCTCGGCCGTAAGGGGGACCTTGGACGCTGGCCCTGATCGCAACGGTCGGGGCTGGATCGTCGAGGCGACGGTGCCCGCCAGCAAAGGTTCGTCTTGATAACGGTCCTCGTTGTTGACGACCAGGCTTTGATCAGGTCGGGGTTCAAGTTGATACTCGAATCGGAAGACGACATCACGGTCTTGGCAGAGGCAGGTGATGGCCGCGAGGCGATCGATGCCGCAAGGGCTTTCAAGCCCGATGTCGTATTGATGGATATCCGCATGCCCAACATGGATGGTGTCGAAGCGACACGGGTCATCGCGTCAGAGACGACCTCGAAAGTATTGATCCTTACGACCTTCGATCTGGATGAGTATGTGTTCGCCGCGGTGCGAGCGGGGGCCAGCGGGTTCTTGCTGAAAGACGTCCCACCCGATGACCTCGTGACTGCTGTGCGAATCGTGGCCCGGGGCGACGCTCTTATAGAGCCCAGGATGACCAAGAGGCTGCTTCAGGAGTTCGCCAAGAGACCGGGGCCGGAACAGGGTGCCACCACGCCAGAGCAGATCCAGCAACTCACCGCCAGGGAGGTCGAGGTTCTGCGCTTAGTGGCTAAAGGCCATACCAACAACGAGATCGCCGAGGAACTGGTGATCAGCGAAGCCACCGTTAAGACTCACGTCACTCATGTGCTGACGAAGCTCGGGCTGCGCGACCGTGTGCAGGTGGTTGTCCTCGCATACGAATCGGGCCTGCTTACCGGCGACACATCTCAACCCTCGGGATGACTGCGATGGTCCGCGCGGATGAGGGGATAAATCGTCCTTGCGCCGGACGTAATGAGATCGCCATGTTCCTAAAGTTGCATCAATACGATGCGATGAGGGAGGTCGAATATGGATCGAGCGATCAAGGTCAAGAGGGCAAGGATGTGGTTCTGGGTCGCTTTCGCGCTCACAGGTGTTTGGGCCTTGGTGGCCGATGTCTCGTCGATCCCGGCTCACGAACTTGCACGATTCGGCGCCGCTTTCATAGCGCTTCCAGTGGTGATGTTAGTGATGTCGATCGCACGGACAGCCGACACCGCAAAGGCGGCCTGGATCTCGCTCGCCGCTCTTCTAGGTTTCGTGGCGACCGGAGCGATCTTTTTCTAAAGAGGAGAGGCAAGCCGTGACTGATGACGAAGAACGCAAGCATGAAGGCCCCAGGGTTGTAGTTCGCAGGCGTCGGCGCGACCAGGGGACCGGGGTTGTCTTCGGCGTGGTGCTTATCGCCATCGGGGCATTCACTTTGCTAGAGCGAATCACGCATCTTAGTTTCAGTTTCGTTCCGTTGGTCATCGGGATCGCATTCTTGGCGGGATGGTCTCGCAACAAGTTCCGCGGGTTCTTGATCGCTGGTGGTGTGCTCACAGGTCTCGGCGCGGGATCGCTGGCAGGCAGCTTCTCCCCGGCGGCCTATAGCGGGTTCTTGTCGCTATCGGGACTTGCAGCAGGATTCATCTTGGCCGGGGCTCTATCGAGGCGAAGTGGCTTGCTCTGGGAATACATCGTCGCTGGGGGATTGCTCTTCTCGGCATTCATCTCCAACTCGGTTGTCGCGTTTTCTCCTGCGGTTGCGCAGATCGTGTTTCCTGCGAGCGTCATAGTGATCGGGGCGTTGCTGCTGTTTCGTTCGTCTATCGGCAAACGTCCTTGGAAATGGTTGATGGCCATTTCGTTGTTGGTCGCGATCTCGATGTTCAACGCGACCGGGTTCGAGCTGTCCCCAGGGTTCAACTCCCGTCCATCCCACGTAGTGACTTCAACCAGAAGAGTGGCCGTACCGGTAGCGGATACCTACGTGATTCAGGCTGACTCCCTGGATATCGTCCTCAGTAGCGCGGACGGCCACCCGGCCTTGACGCTCAAGGCTGGGGGCAGTGATGCGTCCGAGTCGCGACGTGTAGCTCGATCAGCGAGTGTCGATGTTGAAAGGCACGACGGTTCGGTGTCGGTTGTCATCAGACCTAAGAGCCTGCCCCTTGGCGACTCGCTAACGGTCCAGTTATCTGTGCCCCCAGGCTCGTCGATCGAAGCTCGAACCAAGTCGGGGGACATCTTGTCGGATGCACGCGACCTCATGCGCTTGACGGTCTCGAGTCGCAGCGGTGACGTGTCGCTGGATGGGTCATGTCAGGTCTGTGGATTCACGACGCGCTCTGGAGATGTGAGTGCGCGCCTATCGGCGTACTCGGAATTGAACATAACAACGGGCTCTGGTGACGTTGCGGTCACGATCGGACAAGATCCCCAGATAGATGTTGTAACCGGCTCTGGACAGATCGCTCTGGAAGGATTCGGCACCGGTGCACTTTTCGAACACCGGTTCCACCGAACGGGTTCGCAGGGCACGATGCGACTCACGACCGGCTCGGGTGACGTAAGTATCCGTCAGCTCGCAAAGGCGCCGCTTTCCCCCTCGATCTCACCCTTGCCGCCGGCCCCAGGAACCACCAACACGGCCACCGCAACGGCAACGGCTGCCTAAGACGGTAGGATGCCGCCCAAACTCGAACTTGGGCGGAGGCGATCGTGAAGAAGGGTGCGATGTTGTTGATGACAGTGCTGATGCTGGCTGCCTGCGCTCCGTCGCGATCGTTCGCTGCAAAGATCAGCGTCGTGAAGGGAGAGAAGGGTCCAGGGTTTTCTCCGGCGACAACATTCGTTCTTGGTTCGCACGGATCGCTGAAGGTCACCAACACACTCGACAAGCCTCACGGGTTTTCGATCGATGAGCTGAATGTGAAGAAGATCATCGAGCCTGGTGGAACCATCGAAGTGAAACTCGCTGGCGTTCAGCCGGTCGACTATCAGTACTACTGCCAGTTACACGACGTAGTAACCGGCAAAGGTAAACATCAACGCGGTCTTCTGCGAGTAGCTCGGTAGTCCAATATGAAGATGATCAGACGTTTGCTCATCGCGCTTGTGATCGTTAGTGCCGGGGCTTACGGGTTCGCTGAGGTTTCGGCGAAGAGATTCGCTGAGCAGGCCATTGCAACCAAAGCACAGCAAGTTGACCCAGTCGCCCACACGGTCGAGGCCCATGTGAGTTCTCCGCTCCTTTGGGGAGTCTTATCCAAAGGCCTGATCGATGAGGTAAGTGTCACAGCCGATCATGTGAAGCTTGGTGCGTACACCGCCGATCGCACCACCGGAGTGCTTCACGGTGTGCACTTGGACCGAGCCAAGTCGATACAGGAACGCAAGCCGGTTATCACTTCGATCGATCGGGCAGACGTAACCTTCGAAGTTACCGATGCCGAGGTTTCGAAGGCGCTACCCAACGGTTTGTCGTTCAGGTTCGCGGGCGGTAAGGCGATCCTTCAAGGCCCGGGGTTCTCGGTGGCGGGAACCCTCAGAGTGGTGGCGCATTCAAGCGTTACGTTCGAGCCTGATGCCAACGTTCTGCCGCGGACTGTTCACGCCCCCAGTTTCAGGTTCGGTCAGATCCCCTTCTTGAACTGCATCGAAACCGTCGAACTACGCAGCAGCGTTGCCCGCATAACCTGTTCGAAGAAGAACCCGCCCATCAGCATGATGCGCGATTTCCAGTCGGCATCGTAGGGTTAAGGCATGGACCTAGACCTTCCCGAGGCAACCGAAGAGTTTCGCAAGATCGTTCGCGAGTTCGCCGAGGACGTTGTGCGTCCGCAGGCCGAGGGATTCGACGAACGAGAAGAATTCCCTGTCGAGATCATTCGTCAGATGGGGAAGTTGGGCTTGTTCGGTCTTCCGTTCCCCGAGGAGTACGGCGGGATGGGCGGCGACTTCCTAACGCTTTGCGTCGCCATCGAAGAACTTGCGCGCGTTGATTCATCGGTCGCTATAACTCTTGAGGCTGGCGTTGGTCTTGGTGCGATGCCCTTCTACCTTTTTGGAACGGAGGAGCAGAAGCAGAGATGGTTGGTACCCATGGCCGAGGGCCAGATCCTTGGCGGCTTTGGACTTACCGAGCCTGGCGGAGGCTCGGATGCTGGAGCAACCAAGACCGTGGCGACACAAGACGGCGACGACTTCGTTATCAATGGCTCGAAGGCATTCATCACTAACGCCGGGACCGAGCTATCGAAAGTGGTGACCATCACCGCGGTGACTGGTGAAGCTAACGGCATCAATGAGGTGACCGCGATCTTGGTGCCTCATGGGACACCGGGGTTCACCGTTGGCAAGGCTTATCGCAAGATGGGCTGGCATGCATCGGATACTCGCGAGCTCGCTTTCAACGATTGTCGCGTTCCCATTTCCAATCAAGTGGGCGAGCGCGGGTCTGGGTTTCGCAACTTCCTCAAGATCCTCGACGACGGTCGCATCGCCATCGCTGCACTGGCGGTTGGTCTTGCTCAAGGCTGTCTCGATGAAAGCATCAAGTACGCCAAAGAGAGGCAAGCATTCGGAAGCCCGATCGGCTCTTACCAAGCGGTGCAGTTCAAGATCGCCGACATGGCCATCAAGACACGGCTCGCCCGCAACCAGGTGTACCGTGCCGCTTGGCTGAAACAGCAAGGCAGGCCATACAAGTCGGAAGCCGCCATGGCAAAGGTCTTTGCATCGGAGATCGCGGTCGACGTTGCCAGGGAAGCTGTCCAGGTGCACGGTGGCTACGGGTTCATCGAGGAATTCCCGGTAGCGCGTCACTTCAGGGACTCGAAGATTTTGGAGATCGGCGAGGGGACCTCGGAGGTGCCAAGGATCCTAATCGCTCGTGATCTGGGGATGCCAGGAACGGGCTTCGGCAAGAGCTGACGGGACATTTTCGTTTACTCCGGTGCACTGGTGGCTCCATAATCACTCAAGTGGACATACTTCCCCTGCCGAAACATGTTCGATGCGCTAAGTGCCGCAGAAAGTACGCGGCGGCTGTGATCATTGCGATCTTCTTGTCCGGTTTCGGTTACGCGCTTACGGTTGCGCAGGCTCGGCCGGTAGCAGCGAGCCCAACCATCGTGCTTGCCGACGCCTCGCCACTTCCGACTTCCACCGTCTCACCCAGCCCCGATCCTTCACCATCGCCAACGCCAGAGCCCCCGGCCCTTCCACCACCAGCCGAGGTTGCTCCGGCGGCCCCAACATCGCCAGCGCTACCCCCGAGTTCTGGTTCAGGTCGACGCGTCGTTTACTCGGTCACTAATCAGCGGGTCTGGCTGGTTGATGCTGGCGAGGTTGTGGTTGGCTCTTGGCTCGTTTCGGGAAGACGAGGCATGCCAAGACCCGGAACCTATTCGGTGTTTTCAAAGTCGCGATTCTCTGGTGGTCTTGGTGGGCGCGTCGGGATGCAGTACATGACGCGGTTCGCTCGGGGCAGGCATCTGGCCATAGGTTTTCATTCGATCCCGGTCGGTCGCAGGGGGCCGATACAAACCGAGGCCGAGCTTGGACAGTTCCGCAGTCATGGTTGCGTGCGTCAGCGCCTGCAAGATGCAGCCACGCTCTGGGACTTCGCTCCGGTAGGTACAAAAGTTGTCGTTACGCCGTAGAGCGCATTCCGCACCAGCAGATTGGCCCTTATGATGGACGACTTATGAAAGTTGCGATCATCGGAGTTGGGCACGTCGGCCTCATACAAGCGGCAACGCTTGCGAAGGTCGGCCATGACGTTGTTGGTCTAGACGACGACGCCAACAAGATCGCAACGCTCGAGAAGGGCGAAACGCCTTTCTTCGAACCCGGACTCAAAGAGTTGCTGGCCGAGGTCGTTTCTGCTGGGCGCCTTAGGTTCACGACAGACCCGGCACAAGCCATCCCGGGAGCAGACGTGACTTTCATCTGCGTCGGCACCCCTTCTCGTCCCGATGGTGAAGCCAATCTGCTGGCGGTCGAGCGGGCAGCTGAGACCGCTGGTCGGTTCGCGTCAGGCGACATGGTCATCGTTCAGAAATCGACGGTCCCCGTCCAGACTGGGGACCGAGTGAAGGAGATGCTGTCGCGCACCTCGGAGCATCAGTTCCATCTCGTTTCCAACCCAGAGTTCCTGAAAGAAGGAACCGCCGTTCAAGATTCGCTCAAGCCCGACCGCATATTGGTTGGCGCCGATGACGACGCGGCTCATGCGGTTATGTGTGAGTTGTATTCGCCGTTCTTGACCGGAGATGTTGGCTACTTCGCCACAGACCTTCGGACCGCGGAGCTTGCCAAGCATGCTTGCAACGCATTCTTGGCGCTAAAGATCTCGTTCGCCAACGCGCTCGCCCGAATATGCGAAGCGTCGGGCGCCGACGTGGTTTCAGTGGCCGACATCATGGGTTCGGATCCTCGTATAGGGCGCGCTTTCCTGGATGCGGGGCTCGGCTACGGCGGCTATTGCTTCCCTAAGGATGTCGCGGCATTCAAGGCGCAGGCTGCCAGGCTCGGGTATGAGTTTGGTCTTTTGGATGAAGTCATGAAGATCAATCAAGGCGCGCTCGACTCGGCATTTTCGAAGATCAAAGAGGCGCTCTGGAACCTTGAAGAAAAGCGGATCGTGATGCTCGGTCTGTCATTCAAGGCTGGTACCGACGACGTGCGCGAGTCGCCATCGCTTTACCTTGCCAAAAGGCTCATCGATGCTGGCGCCAAGGTCACAGGTTTCGATCCGCAGGCTAATGAAGCGGCAAAGGCAGAACTTCCCGAGATCGAAGTTTCAGATGACTTGTACAAGGCTGCTGACGGGGCCCACTGCTTGGTCATCTCTACCGAATGGCCTGAGTTCGAGCAGATCGACCTGCCGAGGCTCAAAGGGGTTCTGACCAACCCCATCATTATCGATGCTCGCAACCTCCTCGATCCCGACGCCGTAGCTAACGCTGGATTCACCTACATCCCAACCGGCCGCCCCCCGGCGAATCTGTAAATGAGCGGTCCCATGCGAATCCTCGTTACCGGAGGATCGGGCTTTCTCGGGTCGCATCTGTGCGAACGCCTTGTTGCCGAGGGCCACGAGGTCATCTGTTACGACTCGCTTCTCACTGGCGACACCGCGAACCTGGCTGCGTTGTGGCCCGATGAACGCTTCACATTCTCCGATTACGACGTCACTCAGTACATCGGTGTCGACGGGCAGCTCGATTGGGTGATGCATTTCGCATCTCCCGCTTCGCCGCTTGACTACTTGGAACATCCGATCCACACGTTGAAAGTCGGAGCTCTTGGTACTTTGAACAGCCTGGGGTTGGCCAAGGCAAAGGGAGCAGGCTTTTTCCTTGCGTCCACTTCAGAGGTCTATGGCGATCCGCTCGTTCATCCCCAGCCCGAATCGTATTGGGGCAACGTTAATCCGATTGGTCCCCGGGGCGTTTACGACGAGGCGAAACGCTATGCCGAAGCTATGGCATTCGCGTATCACAGGGTCTGGGGCGTGCCGATCCGCGTCGTGCGCATCTTCAACACATACGGTCCCCGCCAACGACAGGCCGATGGAAGAGCGGTTCCAACCTTCATCAGCCAGGCACTGGCTGGAGACCCGATCACGGTTCACGGCGACGGGTCTCAGACGCGAAGCCTTTGTTATGTGTCCGACCTGATCGAAGGGTTCATCCGCTTGTTGAGATTCCAAGGTCCGGCTCAGCCCATCAACATCGGCAATCCTCACGAAGTGACCGTGCTGCAGATAGCCGAGTTGGTGAAGAACATCGTCGGGTCAGATTCAGAGATCCAGTTCTATGATCGACCCGTTGACGACCCGGAGCGGCGATGCCCCGACATAACCAAGGCGCGCGAATACCTCGCCTGGGAGCCGGAAGTCAGTCTTTCGGATGGACTCGAAAGGATGATCGAGTGGTGCCGTGAGCGTTGGACAGGCGACACCGAGAAAGAACTCGGTGCGATCAGGCGCGACCGTTTGAGCGACGGACTCTGATCAACTCTGCGATCTCGACCATCGCAGCTGTGAGGTCGTGGTCCTTGGGTGTGAAGACCCTTGCGACACCTTGATCGAGCAGCGTCTTCTCATCACCGCTTGGGATAACACCGCCAACTATCACGGGGACCGTTGCAGGATCGACGCCTTCCTCGAGTAGGCGCCGCAATACATCTGCCACCAAGAAGTTATGCGCGCCCGACAATATCGAAAGACCGATAGCGTCTACGTCTTCGTCGGCGGCTGCGCGTGCGATCTGGGTTGGTGTGAGCCTGATGCCTTGATAGATCACTTCGAAGCCGACGTCGCGTCCGCGCACTGCCACCTGTTCTGCTGCGTTGGAATGCCCATCGAGTCCTGGTTTCGCAACTAGGAATCGAAGACGAGGCACGCCGAGGGCGGCAGCGACATCGGCGACTTTTGTGCGGGCCTCTTCGATCGCGGTCGAGGATGCGACAGCGGCAGAACGATCCGAGACACCCGTTGGGGCGCGGAACTCGCCGAATGATTCGCGAAGCGCGTCGCCCCATTCGCCCGTTGTTACGCCGGCTCTCGCGGCGGCGATCGAGGCCTCCATCAATGCTGTGCCTTCGGTGCTCGATGTGCTGGGGGCCTTGGCAGCCCGACGAAGTTCATCCAGCGCTTGTGCTGCGGCTTTGCCATCTCGCTTGGAGCGCCACGATTCGATCGCGTCTATCGCCAGCTCATCGGTTTTGTCAGCGACTGTGTGAAAGGCACCGAGTTGATCGTCGAATGTGGTGACGAGTGGCGACACTTCCGTAGATGTATAGGAGTTGACACCTATGACCTGTTGCTCGCCCGACTCGATCGCTCGTTGACGTTTAGCGTGCGCTGCGACAAGTTGCTCCTTCATGTGATCTATGCAAGATATGGAACCGCCCGCTTCTAGGATGCTGTCGAGCTCGGCCTGAGATTCTGCGATCAACTCTTCGGTCTTGGCCTCGACCACCTTGGAGCCTTCGAATATGTCGTCGTACTCCAATAGATCGGTTTCCAAGGCGAGTATCTGCTGTGCACGCAGTGACCATTGTTGGTCCCACGGTCGAGGCAGCCCCAGAGCTTCGTTCCACGCGGGCAGTTGTACTGCCCGAGCGCGCGCATCTTTCGAAGCCGTTGCTCCCAGCATCTCCAAGATGATTCGATAAACATTATTCTCGGGTTGGACGGCTGTTAGTCCGAGCGAATTCACCTGAACGCCGTATCGGAAGCGCCTGTATTTCTCCTCTTTCACCCCATAGCGTTCGGCGGTGATCTGATCCCACAGTTTGGTGAAAGCGCGCATCTTGCATATCTCTTCGATCACGCGGATGCCTGCATTGCAAAAGAACGAGATGCGACCAACCAATCGGCCAAGATCGTCGTCGGATACTTGGCCGGTGGCTTTGGTGGCATCGAGAACGGCAATGGCGTTCGCCAATGTGAAGGCCACTTCTTGAACCGGTGTTGCTCCCGCCTCTTGCAGGTGATACGAACAAACGTTGATCGGGTTCCAACGAGGGGTGTTTCGCAATGTCCAAACCACCATCTCGGTGGTAAGACGCATCGATGGCTCTGGCGGGAAGATGTAAGTACCGCGAGCCAGGTATTCCTTCAAGATGTCGTTCTGCGTTGTCCCCTGGATATCTGCGATGTCTGCGCCTTGCTCTTCTGCAGTTACGACGTAGAGCGCAAGCAGCCACATCGCGGTGGCGTTGATGGTCATCGATGTGTTCATCTGCGCGAGCGGGATGCCGTTGAACAAGGCGCGCATATCTCCCAGGTGACCGATAGGAACGCCAACGCGGCCAACTTCACCGCGCGCCATGGGATGGTCGGCATCGTACCCGGTCTGAGTTGGAAGGTCGAAGGCTACCGACAGTCCTGTCTGACCCTTGGCGAGGTTCGTGTGATAAAGCTCATTCGAAGACTTCGCCGACGTGTGGCCCGCGTAAGTGCGGAATATCCACGGCCTGTCTTTGGACTGCATGCTTCAATCGTATCCCGGCTTGGGGGTGGAAACCGACGAAGTTATATCGTTACCGACCATGCCGAGGCCGGTGGTGTGGTTCGAGTTGCCCGTTGTCGATGTCGAACGGGCCCAGCGCTTCTATGGCCTGTTGTTCGGTTGGGGGTTCGGCAAGTTGGGGGACTACGAATCGACCTACTGGATCATCGACACGGGCGGCGTATCGATCGCGGGCGGCATGGTCCCAGTCGAGCATGCTGAGCATCCTTCGATAAGCGGACGCAGCCTTTCGGTCCCAACGATCGGCGGAGCGATCATCTACATCGATGTCGATGATCTAGGCATGGCTGTCAGCGAAGCTGTGAGTCTTGGAGGAGTTGTCGTGCGGCCACCGGCGGTGATCAGCGAAGATGCCGGCTCATACGCTCAGATAAAAGACACCGAGGGAAACGTCATCGGTCTATGGTGCGCCTCTTCCAGTGCACAGCGCCTTGATGACGTCTAGATAGATCTTTTCATCGCGGCAAGAAGCTGGGTGACCATTTCGATGGTTGCGGTCCTGCCCATCAGTCCAACCCTGATCGCCTTGGCGTGGGTCGGTCCAAGACCTCCGGAGATCATGATGCCCTCTTTGAGAAGTTCGGCTTGAAGTTTCGCCGGGTCATCGGCCCAAGCCGCAACAACTAGGTTGGCCTCGCATCCTGGCTGCGGCACGGGTTTGAATCCAAGATCGAGAAGTCCTTCACGAAGCTCTGCGGCAAGTGTTCTTCTGGCGTCGATGTAACGCTGGGGGCCGAATGAATCGATCCTGCGAAGGCTTGATGCAAGTGCGAGTACGAGACTCGTTGGCATAGTTACGGGATGCGGATGCCACGCTCCCCATTCATCGCGGTACTTGTCCCAGGTTGCGATGTCGAGGTACCAGGAACGAACCGGGGTCTTACGATCGGCGATCCGTTGATGTCCCTTGTCGCTAAGTGCGACGATGCCAAGGCCTGGTGGAGCCTCGAGGCCTTTCTGGGTTCCGGTCACATATGAGTCGATGCCCATCGATTCGACATCGACTTCTTCGCCACCTGCCGCGGCGATGCCGTCGACCACATATGCGATGCCTTTGCTCGACGCGACTTCGGCGATCTCTGCGATCGGATGACGAACTCCGGTTGAAGTGTCTACATGCACAGTGATGATCCCGTCGGCACCGGCGGATTGTTCCGCGATCCTTTCCGGATCGGCGGGGGCGCCCAGTTCGACTGGCACGGAGATGACTTCTAGTCCTAAGGCTGTGGCGATCTCGATCAGACGGAAGCCGAAGAAACCGGTGTCGGCGATAACGACGCGTTGGCCGGGCTCGAAGATGTTAAGGATCGCCATCTCCATCGCCGTGGTGCCAGTGCCCGGCACGAGATAGGGCCGTGACTTGGTGCCAAGCAGTGATGCCAGCGCGTCCAAGGTCTCGTTGTGCAGGGCGGTCCAGGTGTCGCCGTAGTGCGCGATCGTTTGATGGCCGAAGGCGGCCAAGTCGTCGTCGTGCAGTTCGCCAGGGCCGGCGATCATGAGGGCCGGGAGCGCCGGCAGATTGTGCGGATCGATCATTGCTCGAACTTTACCGCCTCCTACTGGCGCGGGGTCGGGGTCCCCGCCCTTCGGCAACTGCAATCGGCTCGCGGCCGTGTGCCGCGCTGGTCATAACGCCTCATAGGTTGCCTTCGGGCGGGGGCCCCCTCCCTTCGGGCGAATGGGCCCGGCAAACTTCGGCAAGTGAAATGGGGGTGGCGGCCGTGTGCGGTGCTGGGCCTAACGCCTCATAGGTTGCCTTCGGGCGGGGGCCCCTCGCTACGGGGTGATCGGATCAGGTGTATGGATATATGGCATTATGGTGATATGGCAAAGAGCAAAACTACGCTCTTGATCGACGAGCGGCTGATGCGGCAAGTACGGATTCGAGCTGCTCGTTCGGGAAAGAGCCAATCGGAAGTGTTGGAGACGGCCCTGCGCGAAGGTCTGGGGATCGTCGACCGGATCAGATCAAAGGCCCGGCTGACCGAGGAGGAGGCGTTCACGGTCGCTTCGGATGTCGTTCACGAAGTGCGAGGGGCGAAAAAGGCCAGCGGGGGCAGCGAGCGCTGACCGAGCCATCTCTCCATCTGCAGCTGGTTGTCGATGCAGACTGCCTGATCGCGGGAACCCTGGCGGCAGTGGGGGCGGCCCGCGAGCTGCTTGACCTGTGGGAGGACGGGGAATTCGAGCTGATCGTGTGTCCGCAGCTCATCCACGAGGTCGAGAAATCGCTTCTTCACCCGCGGATCGCAGACAAGTATGGGATCACCGCAGACGAGACAAGGGCCTTGGCTCACCGACTCTCGGAGGAAGGGTTGAGATCAGACGATCCAAGGGATCCACCGGGCGCCGTCCCTGATGATCCAACTGACGATTATCTGATCGCTCTGACCCTTTCTGCTGAAGCCGATTTCCTCGTTACTCGGGACCGCCATTTCGACAAGGTCCGAATCGAAGGACTTCGCATCGTGAGCCCCGGGGCGATGCTCCGCATACTGGAACAATGATCAATCGCAGCTCTCTGTGCGCCGGTTCCCAAAAGTTCCCATAGCGTCCCGTTAGGAGCGCCGGTCACCTTACTGAGGCGGTTATAGTGCCGCCGATGGGAGACGAGATCACTAAGAAGATGACGGTTGGGGTCGTTGGCTGCGGCACGATGGGGGCCGGGATATCCGAGATCTCAGCCAAGGCCGGCTATCGCGTTATCTTCAGCGAAGTCGATGATGCCCAGGTCGAGCAAGGGCTCGAACGTATCGAGCACTCACTCGGCAGGGCAGAGGCCAAAGGCAAGATCACCTCCGAACAACGCCACGACATCCTCAAACGCATCTCGGCGACCACCGAATTGAAGGGACTCGCCGAAGCCGACGTCGTCATCGAGGCGATCCCTGAGTTCCTTGATCTGAAGCGTGATGTCTTTGCGAAACTCGATGAAGTGCTGAAGGAAGATGCCATCATCGCGACGAATACGTCTTCGCTTTCCGTCATAGAACTCGCCGTCGCAACCAAACGGCCGGAGCGCGTTCTGGGTATCCACTTCTTCAACCCGGCCCCCGTGATGCAGTTGGTCGAACTCGTGACCACGGTCACATCGGCCCCCGATGTCGTAGACACAGCACGCGCTTTCGTCGAGGGCATGGGAAAGAAGGTCGTTCTGTGCCGCGACCGCGCAGGTTTCATCGCCAACCTCTTGCTGTTTCCATACCTTAACGAGGCGGTCAAACTTCTAGAGGGAGGATTCGCATCACGCGAAGATATCGATGCCGCTATGCGTTTCGGCGCCGGGCATCCGATGGGGCCATTGTCTTTGTTGGATCTCGTTGGGCTCGACTCCTGCTCAGAGATACTCGAATCGCTCTACAAACAATTCTCCGAACCGCGCTATGCACCATCGCCAGCTTTCAGGCATCTGGTCGCAGCGAACTACATGGGGCGCAAGTCGACGAAGGGCTTCTATACATACGGAGAAGCCGATTCACCTGCGACGGTTGAAGACGACAGGTCGGGGCGAGTGATCAATCTTCCCGAACCTTCGCTCGATGTTCAGCGTGTTGGCATCATCGGAACCGGCACTATGGGGGCCGGTCTGGTTGAAGTTGCAGCGCGAAGCGGCGCACAGGTTGTTTGTCGCGGTCGCAGTGACGCGTCGGTGGCAAAGACCAAGGCGGCGATCGAGAAGTCAACGGCGAAAGCGGTAGACAAAGGCAAACTAGACGAGAACGCTCGCGAACAGATACTGGGGCGTGTCACATGGACCACCGACTTAGCATCGGTCGGCGATTGCGACGTCATCATCGAATCGCTAGCCGAGGACCTGGAGCTGAAGAAGACCCTTTTCGCGGAACTCGATCTTGTTGCCAAACACGGCGCGATCTTGGGGACCGGAACATCTTCATTGCCTGTCATCGAGATCGCATCTGCGACAACACGGCCTGAAAGTGTTGTTGGTATCCATTTCTTCAATCCTGCCAACCTCATGAAGTTGGTCGAGATAGTCCGTACGGTTGCGACTTCCAATCAGGCCCTTGCGGATGTCAAAGCGATGGTGCTGAAGATGGGAAAGCATCCGGTGTTCTGCGAAGACCGCGCCGGTTTCATCGTGAATCGGCTTTTGTTCCCATATTTGAACGATTCGATCCGGATGCTGGAGCAGGGCTACGCACGTGCGGAGGACATCGATGCAGCCATGAAACTCGGTTGTGGCCACCCGATGGGGCCACTTGCCCTGGTCGATCTGGTTGGGCTGGATGTGACGCTCGAGATCCTACGATCGCTCCACGACGAGTTCAGGGATCAGGCCTACGCTCCTGCCCCCCTTCTGGAGTACCTGGTCCAGGCGGGCTACCTAGGCCGCAAAAGTGGGCAAGGGTTCT
Source organism: Actinomycetota bacterium (assembly GCA_046262935.1). Lineage (GTDB taxonomy): Bacteria > Actinomycetota > CADDZG01 > JAHWKV01 > JAHWKV01 > JBHELT01. The sequence continues at coordinate 34,169 of JBHELT010000089.1, forward strand.
TCGCGTATTGACCGATTTGCCTGGTTTACAGCGTAAGTCGAGACCTTTTCGCCTACGCAAAGCGACGTATTAGGGCCACGTAAGCAGGAATCCGGGCCGAGGCGTCGAATCTTACGAAGTGTGGAGCACTGGGTGCTTCCGATATACGAGAGGAGTTAGATCGATGAAACGCCGGCACATAATAGTCATCGTCCTCGCCGCGCTGATATTTCCTCGGATGGGTTGGGCTATCCCGCGTCCTCCCGGAACCGCTCAGTCGGCACCCGAGGCCCAGGTGGGCTCGACCCTGTCCGTGAATGGGAACGACTCCGTAGGAGTCTCAACGCCCATCCTCACATCGGGACGTCCTTATCGTTTCGAAGTGACTGGGGTATGGAAGCCAACCACTAGTACAACCAATAGTGCTGATGCGGCCTTCGAAACCACGAACAGCGGAACAACTTGGACCCACACCGGCAAGGGGATCATCATCGGAGGAACCAACTACGGCGATGTCGCTTCTCCGGTCACTGCCTTCCGGTCCGATCACAAATATTCGATCCAATTCACGGGTCGAGGAGTTTCTGAGTCGATGAGACTCAACGACCCGATCGGGTACGGCGACAACTCCGGTTCGGTTTCGGTCAAGATCTTCACCTTGTCTCAGGTGACTTACGTTTTCGAAGTCAACCAGAACGCTGGGCAAGACCTCAGTGTTCCGTCCCAGAGCCAAGGCGTCCCCCTTCCCTCTGGGTTGGGCGATACCAAGACGGTCACGGGGACCACCGTTCCGGCGATAGACACCGCCGCCCTGCAATCGATCCCGGTTGCATCGAACGTCACACTTTCGTATCGGTCATGTGGTGAAAACCAGGGAAGCAGGATCTTCTTGAGCGTCACTTTGAATGGGTCTACCCAGGAACAGCCGGTCGGCGAGTGCCTGCTTTCGATCTCTTCGCCAACCAACACCTCGGTGGCGACTGGCTCGGGAGCCCAAACCACTAGCGTTCACGAGGCCACCCCGGTGTGTGTTCCGAACTGTCCTGTTTCGGTAGGCGCGGTGGTTACCGGCTTCGACTGCGCAGACGTCATGTTGAACTCGCAGCCGGGCACCTGCGACGGGAAAGAGACCATCACGACATTCCCGATCTCGGTCCCCGCCTGCGACCTGTCACACCCGCTCAACGTGACGGCATGCAACCCGCTACCGCCGGGGAGCAGCGTTGCGGTTACCATTTCTTGGTCGGCCGACACTACTCGCTTGTGGCACACCTTCGTCGATGACCAATCGGGGGAGGCGCTCTGGGCGCCTGTCAATCTTCTCAATCCCACCGAGGTTTCTTGGCTCGGAAGTGAGTTCGCCAAGCACGACCTGCCCGGGACCGGTTTGTCCTGCCAAACCTGCTTCTCGGTTTCAACCAAGGTGCTTGGCCCTGGCGGCGTCTTCGTGGCAGGCACGCAGTACCCCTACTGGGTCGGTGGTGTCGGTCAGGTGCTCGAGGCAGCTTTCGCGACGCAAGTAAGGGGTCAATGACCCTCGTCGGTTATTAAGATCCTAGAAGGGGCCCCCTGGGGGCCCCTTCTACGTTCAAGAACGTATTTGGGTCAGGATGAGCAGGAAGTCGTGAGACAGCGTCGAATCTTTGATGTAGAGCAGCGAGCAGCTGACAGCAGACAAACAGAAGGAGTAGCAAGATGAGACGCCGATACCCACTCGTATTCGCACTAGCGGCCGTCCTCATAGTTCCCGGTTTAGCTTTAGCACTGCCGAGACCTAACGGCGCCGCGCAGACCGCTCCAGAGACAGTGGTTGGTTCCCCATTGAGCATCGATTCGAGAGATTCGGTTGGGGTTTCTTCACCCGTTCTCACTTCGGGGCGTGCATACCGCTTGGAAGTTGTTGGAACTTGGAAACCGACCACTTCGAGCACCAACAATGCTGATGCGGCATTCGAAACAACCGATGGGTCCAATTGGTCCCACACCGGCAAAGGCCTGTTGATCGGACCTACCAACTACGCAGGCGCGACGAGCCCGATAACTGCGTTTCGCAGCGACCATAAGTACAGCATCTCCTTAACAGGCCGAGGGATTGCCGAAAACATCCGGGTTAACGATCCCATCGGGTACGCCGATAACTCCGGTTCGCTCACGGTGACCGTCTACCAGATCGCGGTGGTTACCTACCAAGTGACAACGCCGGTTACCATCGACCCGCAAGCTCTTGGTCTTGGTCAGGTGACCTTGCCTATCCCGACCGCAACGGCCAGCGTTCCAGCCGAGGGTGGGCAAACCATCTCGCCGATCCCGGTCGGCGGTAACGTGCCTCAGGTCGGAACAGTGCAGTTCGTGCAGGGTTCGCAGGGTGGAAGTCCAGTCATCTGTTTGGTCCTTACCATCCAGGGCCTGCCTTCGACCACGCTGGGTTGCGTTTTGAATCCAGGCGGTCTGGTGCCGGGCACCGGGCCCATCCCCATTGGTGGGGCCAGCGTCGGTCCGGTGACTGTTTGTTCGGCGCCTCCGTGCGCAGTGCCATCGGTAAGTCCAACGACCAAGACCGTTGGAGGCTCCGTCAGTCAGTCGCTTCCGGCGGGTGCAACGGTTTCGCTTGTGTTCCGATGGAGTGCCGACACGACGCACATCTTCCGCACATTCGTCGATGACGGCACCGGCAGCAACTACATCGTTGCTCCATTTGACGCACGAATCCAGTCGGAACGTGACTGGTACCAAACGAACTTCGGTAACCTCGACGGCGAGATCGCGGCAAAGATCACACGTACCGATGGGGCCGTCGTCTTTGACCAGACGCTGGTGTCGATCTCGGGGATCGGACAGGTCTTAGAAGCGATGTTCGAAACCAAGGTCGCCGGTAACTGATAACAACGTTCCAGTCTGAAACGTGGCCCCCGAAAGGGGGCCCCGTTTCAGTTACTTGACGTCGCCGCGGCCCTTCAGTTCGATCGGTGCTGACCGGGTAGTGGTGCTCAATCCCAAGCGCCAGGCTGTATCGCGCGGGTGCCGCATCGAACCAGACCTTGTAGCCAAAGCGCGGGCCGTCATCTTCCATGCCGATGGCCGTTCGACCTGGCTCTCCGTTTCAAACTGCTTCTCCAAAGCTGCGATGACAGCGCGCTCTTCATCCGGATCGGGCGAGCCGCTCACTTCGATATGTAGGTCCTCGCTCAAAGCGGGATGTTGCCGTGTTTTCGAGGCGGCAGGGTTTCGCGCTTGGTCTGCAGCATCTCCAATGCTTGTATCAGCCGAGGTCTGGTGTCTTGCGGCTCGATCACATCGTCAACGTAGCCGCGTTCGGCAACTATGAAGGGATTCAGGAAATGTTCCTCGTAATCGGCCACAAGACCAGCACGCAGTGTGTCGGGATCTTCGGCGTCGGCTAGTTCCTTGCGGTAAAGCAGATTGACGGCAGGTGTCGAACCCATGACTGCGAATTCGGCGCTGGGCCAAGCGAAACTGACGTCGGCCCTGATGTGTTTTGAGTTCATAACCACGTAAGCCCCGCCATAGGCTTTGCGCGTGATTACCGTCAGCCGCGGAACCGTTGCCTCGGTGAATGCGTAGAGGAGTTTGGCTCCGTGGCGGATGATGCCCCCGAACTCCTGGTCAGTCCCCGGCTGGAACCCGGGAACGTCAACGAAAGTGATAAGTGGGATGTTGAACGCATCACAGAAACGAACGAACCGTGCGCCTTTGGTCGATGCGTCGATGTTGAGGACCCCAGCCAGCACCTGAGGTTGATTGGCAACCACGCCAACCGAACGTCCATTCAACCTAGCGAACCCGGTGATGATGTTGGCCGCCCAGTGCGGGAACACCTCGAAGAACTCGCCATCATCGAATACAGCCTTGATCACTTCATGCATGTCGTATGGCTTGTTCGACTCATCGGGCATCAGGTCGATAAGTGACTTCTCGCGCCGGTCGGGGCTGTCGGTTGGCGGGAAATACGGTGCGTCGTCGAGGTTGTTCGATGGGATGAAACTGAGCAGGTAGCGGACCATCTGCAGTGTCTGCTCTTCATCGGCACCCACGAAATGAGAAACTCCCGAGCGTGTTGCGTGGGTCATGGCGCCGCCAAGTTCTTCAAGGGTGACGTCTTCGCCGGTTACGGACTTGATGACCTCGGGGCCGGTTATCGCCATGTGGGATGTCTTCTCGGTCATGAAGATGAAGTCGGTCATGGCCGGTGAGTAAACAGCGCCACCGGCGCACGGACCGAGGATCACCGAGATCTGCGGGATCACACCCGATGACCTCACGTTGCGATCGAAGATGTAAGCGTAGCCTGCCAGCGATGGGGTCCCCTCTTGGATGCGTGCCCCACCGGAGTCGTTGAGTCCGATCACGGGGGCCCCCGTTGAAAGGGCAAGGTCCATGATCTTGCAGATCTTCTCGGCGAATACCTCGCCGAGCGTGCCCCCGATGAAAGTGAAGTCTTGCGAGAAGACGAAGACCTTGCGCCCGTCGATAGTTCCCCATCCGGTAACAACGCCGTCGCCGAAAGCACGCTTTTCTTCGATGCCAAATCCGGTGGCGCGATGTTTCACGAGCATGTCGGTTTCGACGAACGTTCCGGGGTCGAGCAATACATCGATGCGCTCGCGGGCGGTCATCTTGCCGCGGTCGTGTTGACGCTTAACGGCAACTTCGCCGCCACCGCGCATCGCTTCTTCCTTGCGGCGTCTTACTTCTTCGATCCGTTGTTCCACCGAGATCTGGTGCGGCTCGGGGGGAGAGTTCAGGTCGGGTTTGGCGAGTTCTGGTCTCTTATTGGCGGTAGTCATCGGGCCATCTTATTCGGTGGGAAGCACTGGCATGACCGCCGGCACCCTTAACTTGGGCATCGGTTGACCGCGCCGAAGTAATTCTTTCTTCAGGCGTTTTCGCAGTGTCTTCACTTCGGGGATCGCTGATAGCGGCCAAACGGCGCCGTTTCCAAAGAACCCGACCAGCCGCCACGGTTTGAAGATAACTCGGCCCCCGTCGCTTAGAAGATTGCCCCTTACCAGGTACGCCTTGAACCTGGTCCCCGCCAGGGTGTGCGCATGAAAGGTAAGGCATGCCTCCGAAGGTTGCGCGACGGCGTCGAGTTCAAGAGATCGGTCGTTTCGCACCATCACATTGGTTCGCCGCGGATAAGGGAACCCGTCGGCGCCAACCGTCGTAAGCACCGCGTCGTCATGGCTGGAGGCCACCTTCACCAGAGCCTTCCAATGGTCATCCCTCAAAGGGGCGTGATCATCGACCGCTGCGACGGGCCCCTGTTCGGTCATGTCGAGGGCGGTCCCGTGAACGACGCGCGAACCGTCGGTCGCATCGATGATCATTCTTACGGGGGTCATCTCGACCCACAGCCGCGGCAAGTAGAAGTCCAACATCGAAACGGTGAGTCTATTGATCGCCAAGCGCGCAGCCGGAAACTTCTCGCGTAACTCAACGACGTAGCGGTCGGCGTTGTATTGAAGGTCTTCATCCAGAACAGTTGCGGTCCCTTGAGCAAGCACCGTTGGTGGATCTGCTAGTCCGGTTCCTTTCGGATCTGAAAACAGCATCGCGATCTTTGGGTTTACTTTGGGATGATCGGCTTTCGTTGGGTATGCGAGCCCGGTTGCTATCGCCAGCACTTGGCGCTTCGGATACCAGTAAGGCGTCACAGGCCAGCAAAGTGGAGCGCCCTTAGGGGTGGTGTATGCGTACTCGGTTGCGATGTAGCGGGACAATAGATCCGAGATCTCATCTGGAACACTTAGATCCGCAGATGGTGCGAGTTTCACTGCGAACCGATCTCCGCGGTCGCTTCTTTTATGTCCTTGGCCGTGTCGATGCCGCGCCAGTAACCATCGATCCGATAAGCGCCGAGTTTGCCCTGAGTGGCAAGTTCGGGGAACGTCGAATCTTCGTGGTCCCCTTTATCGGGAAGCATCTCGATCACTCGCGGTTCGAAGCAGTAGATGCCTGCGTTGATCCAATAAGGCAGCGTTGGGCTTTGTGTGAAGCCGCGGATCAGGTCGCCATCGAGGTCGGCGATGCCCCATGTCGTTCGGTATGCGGCAAGGGCGATGGTTGCGAGCACTTCCAGGCGTTCATGTTGAGCTTCCAATTCCTTGACCTTGAAACGCGAGATCACATCGCCGTTTAGCGCCATCCACCGCTCGTTGGTGTCGGCGAGTCGTTTCGCCGCGAACTTAAGGCCCCCGCCTCGGCCAAGGGGCTCGTCTTCAACCGCGTATGTGACTTCGACCCCAAGGGAAGTGCCGTCGGATATGTGTTCTTGGATAACCTCGGCCTTGTAACCGCACGACACGACCAGCCTTTTCACCCCGTTATCTCTCAGCCACCCGATCTGGTGCTCGATGATGGGGGCCCCGGCAACTTCGACCATCGCCTTCGGCCGGTCATCGGTATAGGGTCGCATGCGGGTTGCTTGTCCACCTGCAAGGATGATCGCTTGGTCCATGTCGTTACTCTAACAATCGCTCGCGACCGGGGACCCGTCTAGTGCCGGCACCCGGTTGACATGAAAGAATCTGACCATGGATGAGATAAGACAAGCGATCGAATCGGGCAACGCCGCCGAGGTTGCTTCTATGCCTCTGCCCGACAGCATGAAGGCGGCATTCGTTCGCAAGGACGAGCAAGAGATGTTCGATGGCATGCAGCACTCTGACAAAGACCCGCGAAAGTCGATCCATGTCGAGCAAGTCGCTATGCCACCGCTCGGTCCCAACGAAGTGATCGTGGCGATCATGGCGAGCGCCATCAACTACAACACTGTCTGGACGTCGATCTTCGAACCCCTGCCAACCTTCAAATTCTTAGAGCGGCTTGGCAAAGACTCCGACCTCGGCAAACGCCATGACCTTGACTATCACATCATCGGAAGCGATGGCTCTGGCGTTGTTCTAAGGGTCGGTCCTGGGGTCACGCGTTGGAAGGCTGGGGACCGTGTGACGATCCATTGCAACTACGTAGACATGGAATCGCACGAGGGCCATGGCGATTCGATGCTCGATCCCAGTCAGAAGATCTGGGGATTCGAATCGAATTTCGGTGGCCTGGCTGAGGTGGCGATGGTGAAGGCCAATCAACTCATGCCGATGCCGAGGCATCTCACATGGGAAGAAGCCGCGTGCAACGGTTTGGTCAACTCCACTTCTTATCGAATGCTGGTTGGGCGAAATGGCGCGCAGATGAAACAAGGAGATGTCGTTTTGATCTGGGGCGCGACTGGGGGCCTTGGTGGATACGCGGTGCAGTACTGCCTGAACGGGGGAGCGATTCCGGTAGCCGTTGTTTCATCGCCGGAAAAGGTGAAGCTTCTGAATGAACTTGGGGTACATCGAGTCATCGATCGCAGCGCAGAAGGATTCGCATTCTGGCAAGACGACAAGCAAAATCCGAAAGAGTGGATGCGCCTCGGAAAGAAGATCCGAGAACTCACCGAGGGCCAGGACCCAGATATCGTTTTCGAACACCCCGGTCGCCAGACCTTCGGTGCTTCGGTCTTCGTCACCAGACGCGGTGGCAAGATCGTGACTTGCGCATCGACATCGGGCTTCATGCACGAGTACGACAACCGATACCTTTGGATGCATCTCAAATCGATCATCGGTTCGCACTTCGCCAACTACCGTGAGGCATTCGAAGCCAACCGGCTGCTCGATCTTGGGATGCTCCAGCCGATCTTGTCGAACACCTATCCTTTAGAAGAAACCGCCGAGGCGGCCTTCCAGGTCCACTCGAATGCCCATGTCGGAAAGCTGGCAGTGCTTGGCCTGGCGTCTAAACCGGGCCTGGGAGTGGAGGATGCCGAACGACGTGAAGCCCTGGGAACGGCGACCAGCGCCTGGAAGGGCCTCGCCTGAAAAGGTACCGAAGAAGCTCGCTTAGGTAGATAACGGCTACTATTTATGTTTACACAAAGAGGCGGTCGGCGGCGTTCGTCCTGCTGTAAATCCATATGAACCCGAGGGGGCCTGCATGAAGAAACCTGCACGATTGATCGCACGATTCTTACCGATCGGACTTCTCGCCGCGTTCATTCTCCCAGCGATCAATTCGGCTCCCGTCGTGAACCTAGTGAAAGCTGACCAGGCAGTCTCATTGGCCGCTCACAACTCATTTGCAATCACAAACACATTGAGCAGTTGGACATTCCGCAACGACGGCGGCACCTGCATCATTCCCCCCGCTGGGTCACCCTCGTGCCCAGGACAATACGGGCAGAATTTCCCGACGGAGCAAGATTCGACCGACGATCTACATACGCCACCTCTTCCCGGATTCACGGTCTTTGACGCAAACCTGGATAACTCATTCGCGCCGGTCGTCGGCAATTCGTTCGAGTACGGGCTTGAGATATGGAGTCGTGATTCCACCCAGGGGCCAGGTAACACCAAGACCGTTTTTGCTGCCCCGTCCGACAATGCAACGCGCCGGGATCAGTCGATCTTCGCGGGACCAGCGCAGATAGCGGGATCAGACAGTCTGAACGTTCGAGTCACCTATACGGTCATCCCGGGGCTGCCAGTTCTTCGAACGTTGGTGAGTTACACAAATGTGACCACCACTGCAGTCGCCGTGACGACTACGGTTGCGACCAACCTCGATGACCAACCCAGCGCCGTTGTAGGCAGCAGCACGAACGACACTACATTCGACAATACAGACCGTTGGATCCAGACGCATGGCTCCGATAACACCAGGCCATTCATCACGCACGTGTTCTATGGTCCCGACAATCCGGCCAGCACAACCACGGCTGGAACGGCGGCCACGACCGTTTACAGCACAACACCCAGTTCAACCTCCAGCAACCGGAGCGGCGCCAGGGCCGACCTTAGCACGACCGTTTCGCCAGGGTTGTCCAAGACTTTCATGTACTTCACCGGCCTAAGTTCAGATCAGTCCTCGTCAAATGCTTTGGCAGGACAATTCAACACAACACCATCATTGGGATCCGCCCTAACTACCGATCTTTCGGCTGCGGATCTGCTTCAGATAGCCAACTGGGACTTCAGTTTGAAGAACTTCGTCGCCGTTGCGCCAGGGTCAGGCACGACTCCCGCTGTGAAATTCTTCGCTTTGGATAGTTCTGGTTTAACTGCATCAAAGATTCAAGATTTCCTTGCTTATTCCTCAGGATTCATGGGTGGCGTATCGGTGGCTACCGGCGACCTAGATGGAGATAATTTAACTGAAGTGGCGACCGGAGCAGGCGCTGGGGGCGGGCCCCACGTGAAGGTGTTCGACTACGACCTCCCAACTAATACGGTTACCCAAAAGGCAAGTTTCTTCCCCTATGCAACAAGCTTCACGGGCGGAGTTCAAGTGGCGATAGGTGACGTCGATCCCTCCAGCTTCGGTCAGGAGTTGATAACTGTCTCGGGGCCCGGCATTCGCACAGAGGTGCACGTTTACAAGCTCGATGCTACCCAGCCTGATGGCGTGAAACTTCTAGCGTCATTCTTTCCCTTCGATGCCAATTTCAAGGGGGGTGGAACAGCGGATGTGGCCGACGTGATGGCCGATTCGCTTAACAGAAGGGAGATCATCGTCGGATCAGGCCCAGGTGGACTGCCCCTGGTAAAAGTTTTCCGATTGACAGGGGACTTCGACGTCAACGGCGAATATCGGGTCGAGTCGGTTCTTCTTCGCGATTCAAGTTCCGGGGGCCCGGCGGATTCCGGGCTCTCCGCGTACTCTCCCAATTTCACCGGCGGAGTAAATGTAGCTGCTTGTAATGTGGACGGCCAAGGCACTTCAGAGATCGTGACTGGCGCGGGAGGGGGCGGGGGTCCGCACGTTCGCGTCTTCAAGATAGGCGCAGGCGGGGTTGTGCAGTCCTTCGCAAGCTTCTTCCCCTTCCCCACGAACTTTACAGGTGGAGTGAGGGTGGCATGCCGAGACACCAACGCGGATTCGCGTGCAGATGTCATCGTTGGCGCCGGTCCGGGCGGTGGCCCCAATGTGCACACGTATTTCATCTCCGATTCAGGTGCTGCTACAAAGAACCTCGATTTCTTCCCGTTCGTTATGGGTTTCACGGGAGGCGTTTTCGTCTCAGGTTTATCGCCGACCGGAACTGTCAACTGATCGATTTTGCTTGAACCAGTTCCACCAACACTCCTAGATTCCCCGCGGGGTGGACGAATGCGACCCGCGTTCCGCGAGAGCCAGCGCGAGGCGCTTCATCTATCAACTGGACTCCGTTGGATTTGAGCTTCTGTAACTCGACCTCGATGTCGCCAACTTCGTATGCGATGTGGTGTAGGCCTTCGCCGCGTTTCTGGATGAATCTGGCCACGGTGCTCTGAGGGCTCGTTGGGGATAGAAGTTGGATATATGTCTGTCCGATCGAAAGCATCGCCTCTTCAACGCCTTGGTCCTCGACGACTTCGCGATGCTCTAACACCAGTCCCCACACCTCGGTGTAGAGCTTGATGGCCGCTTCGAGATCCGATACGGCGAGCGCGACATGTTCGACCTTCGACAGCATGTGCAGATACTACAAAGAATAAGATTGAGTACTGACGACAGGAGGCGACTGATGACTGAGTCCGTAATCGTGGCTGGAGCGAGGACCCCGATAGGCAAGTTCATGGGGGCCTTCAACAACACGAGCGCCCAGGAGCTTGGCGGGCACGCGATTAAAGGCGCTCTCGAAAGAGCGGCGGTTGATGCCAAAGCGATCGACTACGTGATCATGGGTCATGTCCTGCAGGCTGGTCAGGGCCAGATAACAGCCCGGCAAGCCGCTGCCTTGGCCGGGGTCGGGATGGACATTCCAGCGATCACCATCAACAAGGTTTGCCTTTCAGGACTCAATGCGATCGCTCTTGCCGACCAACTCATTAGGGCCGGCGAAGTCGAAATGGTCGTGGCAGGCGGCATGGAATCGATGACACGCACGCCATATGCGATTCCCAAAGGTCGAGATGGGTTCCGCATGGGCAATGCCGAAGTCGTTGACCTCATGATCAAAGACGGACTCTGGGATGCCTTTAAAGACTGGCACATGGGCCAAGGCAGCGACGCGGAGACGTCGCGGCTGAAGATCGGCCGGGCTGAGCAAGACGAGTGGGCCGCACGGTCACACGAACGTGCAGCCGAGGCGACCAAAGCAGGCAGGCTCGCAGAGGAGATAGTTCCGGTCAGCATCCCGCAACGCAAGGGCGAGCGCACCCTTGTGGAGGAAGACGAAGGCATCAGGCCGGGCACTACCGTTGAAACTTTGTCGAAACTGCGCCCTGCATTTTCGTCGGACGGCACCATCACTGCGGGTAACGCGTCGCAGATCTCCGATGGGGCTGCGGCAGTGATCGTTACGAGCCGTGAACGAGCCGAACGTGATGGACTGCCAATCTTGGCGTCCATAGTCGCGCATGCGATGGTGGCCGGCCCCGATCAGTCGCTGGAGTCTCAGCCCTCGAACGCGATCGCCAAGGCCGCCAAGAAGTTGGGCCAAGACCCTTCAAGCTTCGACCTGTACGAGATCAACGAAGCATTCGCCAGCGTCGCGGTGTGGTCGACCAAGCAGCTGAAGGTCTCCGAAGACAAAGTCAATGTGAACGGAGGCGCGATCGCCTTGGGTCACCCGATAGGAGCCTCTGGGGCACGGCTTGTTCTCACTATCGCCCACGAGCTGCGACGTCGGGGCGGAGGAACGGGAGCTGCAGCTCTTTGCGGCGGTGGGGGCCAGGGTGACGCGCTCCTCGTGCGAGTCGAGTAGATAAAGTTTCTAACAAAAATCTTGCCTGAAAGTCATTCGGGCTCGAAGTCGCACCCTGGCGGGGTGGGAGACTCGTGAGTGTGCGAGCATCGGGAGTCCGGCTGAGCGCCGATCACGTCTGAGTCCGCCAACAACCGGGCCGCCCTTTCTACCACAAATCGTGCATCAGGCGTGATGAGCGTCCATAGGCGGTACCGGCCAGATGAGGACACGCTGTTGTAACCATTTGGGTCCACCTGCTCCCGTCCGCCTGTTCGAGAAATGATCCTTTTGATGTCGGCCTCAACGAACGTGGATACCGAAATGCGGTCGCTTAACGAAATCATACCGGCGCAATATATGGCTACATCTGGGAAGTTCATAGGTGGGGCAGGCTGTAATCTCGCTGACCTCGACAAAATATCCACGAGCGGTCCGGCAGCGTACGCGAATTGATCCCAACGCTCACGGCCCCCCCGCTCTGTAACGAGAGTAGGAAAACCCGCGGCGTGCATGGCCTTAAGCGCCTCGTCATAGGTCGGTGGTGGACCATCGCCTTCCGCACGGAAGAACGCCGTCACCACGGCGATCCTCTTGTCCGGCTGAGAGCGACATTCAGAGCGAGGTGATTGAGGCGTTGGGGAAGGCGAGGGTGAGGGTGATAATGACGATGGTGAATTGGTGGCTGCGTTTGTGGAGAGGGAAACGACCGAGGTAGGGGAGTCGGCACGGACTGGTCCCGTGCCTGTTGGCTGTGCTCCGCATGAGGTGAGAAGGGCAGCTGCGACGACTGGAAGGACTCTTCGGATGATGAGGACCTGATTTGCCAATGGCTCAGTGCTCATCCTGTCAACCAACCGAAACTACTTCTTCGGCATCACGAAGCCGCGCCATGATTATTCCAGCTTACCTATTTGATGGCCGAGGCATCGGTATGGCGGTCTTCGGCTTCTGCAGGGGCCGCCAAAGGAGGTCCGTCAGTACGGCCGCGTTATGCGGCCGAGGTTGCCTCAGGTTTGGTTGACTCCTTGTGTGAAGATGACAATCATGAAAGAGGAAGTCTCTATCCAGCTCGAGTCAACTGGACTGGGGCGCTGCCTACGCGCCCTCGACCGTTCCTGGGTCTGCGTCGCCATCGTTGCCATCCCGTACATCGCATACCTTGTCTTGAGACTGTCTGTTAATGCATGGGATCCGTCGCATTTCATCGTTGCCGGTGATCATTTCGTTTCTGTCGATCAGACCCCAACAAAGATCGAAGTCCAAGATGGATCCGATGGATACGATGGCCAGTTCTATTACCGCCTTGCCCTTGAGCCTTTACCTCATCAAAGGACAAGGTTCGGAGTGACTATCGATAACCCGTCCTACCGCAGTCAACGGATCTTCTATCCGTTCTTGGCGTACATCCTGTCGATCGGGAACAAGGGATGGGTGCCCCTGATCTTGATCCTGGTCAACCTTGTCGGCATCCTGGCGGTCGCCGGGCTTGCCGGTTCGCTGGTCGCGTCATACGGCTTTCACAGGATCGCAGGAACTGCCGTCGCCTTCTATCCGGGTTTCCTGCTGAGCTTGTCGAGAGATCTCACCGAACCCGTGGCTATCGCACTCGTCCTCGCATCTCTGGTCATGCTGAAAGGAAGGCACTACCTTGGTGCCGCTCTTGCCCTGTCCTTGGCAGTGTTGACTCGCGAAACGGCCCTGCTCGTAGCTGTCTTGGCTTCTATGGTTTGGTTGTACGAACTGGTGAAAAGGCGAACTCCAAGGACCATTCAATGGCAGGTCTTCGTTATCCCCCTAACCGTCTACGCCGGCTGGCAGTTAGTTTTGCACTCGGTCTGGGGTCGTTTCCCGCTGGCTGCGGGCGGTAACAACATCGGTCCACCATTCAAGGGAGCGGTCGACGTTTGGCGGATGTTCGCCCAGTTGAGTTTGAGTGCCAGGGCGCATTGGCTTATCGAAGTCGCGCTAGTGACGGCCGTATCCATCGTCGCATTGTTGTGTCTCAAAAGAACCCGCCTTAGTGTTGTGGGAAGGTCGGCGTTCGTGGGTTACCTTCTTGTTGGCATCGGACTCAGCTCAGTTGTGTGGATCGAAGACTGGGCTTTCCTAAGAGCGCTCAGTGAAGCATTCGTGTTCGGCTGGCTTATCATCGCAATCACTCGGTTAAGGCTGAAGGCTGTGCTGGCGGTCGCGACCCTGGGAGTTTGGTTGAGCTTGGCTGCGCTCAACGTCCGAGGGTAGCTCGATTGAAAGGACCACCGTCATTGCAGAAACTGTCCATCTTGATGCCCGTTTACAACGAATCCAAGACTTTGAACACCGCACTGAAGCGTCTCTTCGACGTCCCCTTCCCGTGTGAGTTCGAGGTCATAGCAATCGATGACGGAAGCGAGGACGAAACGCCCGACATTCTTGCAGGCTTCGAGCACCCGAGATTTCGGTTCGTCGCTCACGCCAAGAACTTAGGCAAAGGCGCGGCCGTCAAGACGGCGGTGGCTAACGCCACCGGCGATTACCTGGTGATGTTCGATGCAGACCTTGAATACTCACCTGAGGATCTGCCCGCACTGCTTGCGCCGGTCTTGTCAGGCGACGCGGAAGTGGTTTTTGGCACACGTAGTTTTGGAAGTCATACGGCGTATTCCTTCTGGTTCGTGATGGGCAATAAAGCGGTCACCATGTTCGCCAACCTCATCTTCAATTCATGGATAAGCGATCTAGAGACTTGTTACAAACTCATGCCCCTCGAGCTATTCAAGAAGCTCAACATCACCTCGGCGGGTTTCGGCATGGAAGCCGAAGTCACCGCTAAGCTCCTTAAGGGCAAGCACCGTCCTTATGAGGTCCCCATCCAATATAGAGCTCGCTCTCGAGAAGAAGGAAAGAAGCTGACCTGGATGGACGGTGTGAAAGCCTTGTGGATATTGACCAGAGTTCGCCTAACTGGCTAGATCGAGACTTTGCTGTCAAATTGACATCAGTCCAGCGGCCCGACCTCAGACCCTGCGCAATCCCGCAGGTCCAGCCCCCACGGGAGCCCCGAGTCGTCATTGGACAGCTACAGCTAGGTTGAAGCGCGGTTAAGATTCGCCGTCATGAACCTACAAAGGGCACTTCAGCAGCGTGACGCGCACGTCATCATTGTCGGACTCGGCTATGTCGGTGTTCCTCTGGCCATCGAGGTTGCCGACGCAGGCTTTACCGTGTCAGGGCTGGATATCGACAAGGAAAAGACAGATCTGCTTGCCAAAGGCGAAACGGATCTGGTTGACGTCGACCCTTCTCGCCTCTCCCGCCTGGTAACTGAAGGTAGGTTCACGCCCACCACGGATCCGTCGTGCCTTGCAAAGGCCGATGTTGTTGTTGTCTGCGTCCCAACCCCCCTTCGCAGTGAATCGCCAGACATGTCCTACATCGAGGCCGCGGCATCCAAGATCACCGAGTTCCTGCACGACGGACAACTGATCATCCTTGAAAGCACCACCTATCCCGGGACGACTGAAGAACTGCTTCTGACGAAACTGGAGTCCTCGGGTCTCAAGGCGGGCATCGATTTTCATCTCGGCTTCTCACCGGAACGTATCGATCCGGGGAATGATTCCTTTGGATTGCGCAATGTCCCAAAAATCGTTGGAGGGATCAACGACGAAAGCTCGGACCTCATGGAAGCCTTCTATTCGTGTTTCGTAGGCTCGGTTGTGAAGGTATCGAGCCCCCGAACCGCCGAGATGGCTAAGTTGCTCGAGAACACGTATCGGCATGTGAACATCGCGCTCGTCAACGAGATAGCCATGCTATGCCACGACCTTGGAATCGATGTCTGGGAAGTGATCGATGCAGCCTCCACGAAGCCCTTCGGCTTCCAGCCTTTCTATCCGGGCCCGGGCTGGGGCGGTCATTGCATACCTGTTGATCCCGCCTACCTTTCATGGCGAGTGAGACAAGTTGGCGCGACGGCGAGATTCGTTGAGCTCGCCCGTGAGTTCAACCAAAAGATGCCGGAGTACGTTGTCCAGAGAGTTGCTGAAGCCTTGAACATGGGAGGGAAGAGCCTCAAAGGCTCGCGCGTGATGGTTCTTGGGGTTGCTTATAAACCTGGGGTTGGGGACGTGAGAGAGTCCCCGGCGATCGAGATGATCGAAAGACTTCACAAGGCAGGCGCTGATGTTGCATTCAACGACCCTTACGTCCCGACGCTGGGACTGAAGTCGGGTGACTTGCATTCAACTGGTTTGGACGAGATTGGCGCGTTCGATATCGTCGTCGTTCACACGGATCATCAAAATTATGATTGGAATCACGTAGGTGCGTCAGCGAGGCTCGTCCTAGACACTCGCAATGCCCTCAAGGGGACCAAGGGAAACGTCATCAGGCTCTAACTCGGACCTTTCGTCTTAAAACAAGTTGACGACGGTTAGCACTTAAGCGCATATACGTATAAGCCTTGACCGGCTCCAACCAATCTGAATCGCGGGCTGGAATCTAAGGCTGCGAGTGCGGGCCGCACATCTGGAGGAAGTTGCGGTAGGCCGAACATGTCTCGCCAAACCACCACGTGACTTATCTTCATTTCACAAGCAGCATCGAGCACGCGGGGGCTAATATTTCCGGCTCCTATGTCACCAACGCGATTGAAGGCTCGTATGGCCTCCATGGTCACGAATGGCGATACTCCACCGGCGCGTGGCGCTGGAAGGATCGTGGTCTCATAGTTGTAGACCGAGGCATGGAAGTCGATCCCGGTGGTTATGGGAAGATCCAGCACCGCTGTGGCGGATCGAGCTTTACTAAAGATCAATGGATCGAGCGGAGGGCTCTGAGCAAAACTAACTGCTCTCGAATCGAACGTGGCAAGCGAAACGATGATCAGGGCCACAGGTATGGACCATCGGCCCCGTATGACCTTGGCAAAGTATGCCGCTCCCATGGCGATCATCGGAGCAATTACAAAAACGATCCGACCCGGCGTTTGGACAACGCGGAAGGCAGAAATGTTCCGGAAGGCCCATAGATAGACGTGTCCGATTCCCGGCGCGTTCGGTCCGAGAGCCACCAAGAGCACCAGTGGAAGCATTGCAACATAGACCTTCTTACCGATCGGTATCTTGGACCGCCAGATGAGGCCGATACCAACGAGCGCAAGCAGAGACAGCCCTCCCGCATACACGTAACGCTCCAGAAGGACAGGGTTGTATGTCCGACGAAACAGATCAGACAACGTCGGGGAGTAGTTCATCAAGGAATCGATGGATCGACCTGCCTTCGTCACGGAGGGGCCGATTACTCGCTGGTAGAAGAACAACAGATATAGGCCTGAAAGGAGAAGGCCAACGCTCAAAGCGAACCAACGCCTCCTCGAAAGGGTTCCGATCGAGTAGAGGATCAATAGAGGCCAGAAATAGACACCTGTTTCGGGTTCGATGACCGTTACGAGGCAGAAAGCGAGCAGGCCTGCGGCTAATGCCCACGATGTGCCGTGGCGCTTTCCGTTCGATCTTTCGATGGCGTAGAGACTGGCTGGCATCAACCAAAGAAAGAATGCTTTGATGTGCACAGTAAGGCGGGCGTAAGCAGCCGGCATGGTCATCGCAGCGGCCGCCCCGATCACGCATGCAGTCTTAGGAAGGCCCAATCGTCGCAACCACAAGTACGTGAAAACCCCAGTGCATAGCAAGGCGGCGAGGACCAATAAGTTGTAAGCGGTGATAGCTCCGAAGAGGCTTCGGGCGATTGCGAATGGGGGACCGAAGATCCAGCCGAATGGAGGGTCGTTGGCTCCTCCTCCGAGTGCGAATGCGTAAGGATCATGAAGTGGCAGACGGCCCTTGGTGAGGCCGTCGTACCAGAGCCAGAACCGATACATGTTGTTGTAGTGGTCGCCCGGAACGATGCCGGACGATGGGAAAGGCGGGACATTCCAAGCGAACAAGCCCTTACCCATCCTGAAAGCGAGCGGATGGGTGAGTAGCACGGGAACGGTAAAGATGACGACCCAGTGCCAGGCCGACCGTAATCGACGCATGTTGCTAGATGTAGGGGTCATTCCCTGAACGTGCGGATCAAGCAGTCCACTATCCTCCCGGCGGCATGACCATCCCATAGCGGAGGACGTCTTCGGACCACGCCCCCGCGGAGCGCTTCTTCCAATGTTGCGATGGCCACCCCAGGGTCGGTGCCGACTAGATGGTTCGTTCCCTGTGTGATGGTGATGGGTCTTTCGGTTGTGGTTCGCAAAGTGATGCATGGGATACCAAGAACAGTGGTCTCCTCTTGGATGCCTCCCGAATCAGTGAGAACCGCGGCTGATCCGGAAACTAGCGACAAGAAATCGATGTAGCCGAGTGGTTCGATTACGCGTACGCCCGCATCCGCGAGCATGTGGGATAGTCCGTGCTCCTCGATTCGAACCGATGTTCGTGGATGAGCAACCAGGACAACTTGAGCGAGCTTCGAAGCGAGGCTCAGCGTCGCGATAGAGCGCTCGAGTGATGCCGCGTTGTCAACATTCGAAGGGCGATGAAGTGTCGCGACCATGTATTGCTTTTCTCGTAGCTCCAGAGAATCTCTTATCGTCGACATCTTGGCGCGCTCCATTAGCCCGAGTAGAGTGTCAATCATCACGTTGCCAACAAGGAAAATCTTGTCAGCGGGAACTCCTTCACGGAGCAGGTTATCCACACCATCCTGACTCGGCGGAAACAAGATGTCGGAGATCGAGTCCGTCAGAACCCTATTGATCTCTTCCGGCATGGACCTATCGAAGCTGCGAAGGCCGGCTTCGACGTGTGCCACCTTCACACCAAGCTTCACCGCGGTGATCGCGGCAGCGATAGTTGAGTTCACATCTCCAAACACGATGACGACGTCGGGTTTCAATTCGACGAGAACCGGCTCGATCCGTTCGATTACAGCAGCCGTTTGCTGCGCGTGGGAACCCGAACCAACGGATAATTCGAAATCGGGCCTCCGGATTTGCAAATCATCCAGAAAAGTCTGAGACATGTTGCCGTCATAGTGCTGGCCGGTATGAAGGAAGAATGGTTGGAAGCGGCCAGAATCGATCATAGCCTTGTGTACC
Organism: Actinomycetota bacterium; assembly: GCA_046262935.1. Lineage (GTDB taxonomy): Bacteria > Actinomycetota > CADDZG01 > JAHWKV01 > JAHWKV01 > JBHELT01. The sequence goes on from JBHELT010000089.1 coordinate 52,960, forward strand.
GGGGCAAGCTTCATGAAATTCGGCCGCGCGCCGGCAACATTCAATGCTTTGAACACGATTCTCCTATTCGAGCGAGCGGCCGGACCGCCAAGCGTTTACAAGCTGAGTCGCATTCTCCCATCGCGAGGAGTGTACTCAGTATGTCCCAGATCCCGGTTACTGGGGGCCCGGCCACCGAGTAAGCCTTCGAGTCAAAGGACCTTGCAATCGGGCCGGGAATCTTGACTGGCGCGCGTGTCGATCTCTGAGCAGATTTTCCAATAGACTTCTTCCCACTCTGAGGGGCGGGGAATGAATGGCGGTGACTGAGTGAGCAGCATCCTCGGCAAGTTGAAAAACAACGAGCTTACGAGGCATGGCCTCTTACTCTTCATCGCGCTCACAGTCGCTAACCTGTCCAACTACGTTTTCCACGTAGTGATCAGCCGCATGCTCGGGCCCGCCCAGTACGGCGCCCTCGGTGCCTTGCTCTCGGTTTTCATCTTGATCTCTGTTCCTGCCGGAGCCCTTCAAGTGGTCGTTGCCAAGCGGGTCGCCGTGTTGCACGCCAGGGGAGACCACGGCTCGATCGGGCAGATGCTGAAATCGATGATGCGGGGCGGGGTCATGTTCGCGCTCTACAGCGGGATCCTGGTCGCTGCTTGGGCCCCCGCACTTTCACATTTCCTGCGACTTGGCTCGGTAGTCCCGGGCTTTCTCATCGCAGCGTTAGTGGTACCGGCAGTACTGACGCCCATGGCACTAGGAGCGGTTCAAGGTCAGATGCGATTCAAGGCGCTTGGAGCCGTCTCGGCTATGACAACGATCCTGCGTCTCGCTTTCGGCATCGCATTCGTGAAAATGGGTTGGGGAGTATCGGGCGCCGTGGGGGCTTCGGTCGCGAGTTCGGCCGTCGGGCTGCTGATGGCATTGCTGCCACTCCGATCTGATCTGCGAGAAGGGACACCTGGGCGGGTACGCCTGGTCGGTATCGTGCGCGATGCGCGACTGGCCATGCTTGCGCTTGGCGGTTTTTGGGCGGTCGTCAGCCTCGACAGCGTCCTAGCTCGCCACTTCCTTTCGGATCATGCATCAGGCATCTACGCCGCAGCCGCGGTTCTTTCGCGGGCGGTCCTGTTCCTGCCCGGTGCCATCGCCGCGGTCGCGTTCCCGCGGTTCGCCGAATCCGATGGAAAGGGAGTCGAGGCCAGGAAGATGCTGTTCCAGGCCACGGTCGCGGTGTTCGTCCTGGGCATCACAGCTGCAGTGTTCCTTTCGACCTTCGGTCCATTCGCGGTGCGCGTTCTGTTCGGACGCAGCTTCGCGGCGGGCGGGCTGATAGTAGGCGTTCTAGGTTTCGCGGGAGCCTTCCTTGGAGTAACCAGCATCTTGATCTATTACCACCTCGCTTCGAACTCCAGAGCCCTGTGGTCGCTGGGCGTAGCGATCGTGTTCGAGGTTGGCGGCATCAGTCTCTTTCATGACTCTGCGCTAGAGGTAGCCGTCGTGATGATGTCTGTCTCCGGGGTCTTGCTCGTGTTCAATCTGATCGCGGCCTACGCATCGCCCAGTGAGATCGAGGTTCTTCCACAGGGTGGGCGTGAACTTTGGGATGCGGATGGACATCAGCTCGATCTGTCAGTGGTCACGCCTTCCTACAATCCAGGAACCTCATACCGCGCCAACCTAGAAAGGTTGCTCGCCGTTCTCCAGGCATCGGGCATCACTTACGAAGTCATCGCGGTGTCAGATGGCAGTACCGACGGCTCCGAGGTCCAGGCCTTAGAGATGGTCAGCGATGGTTTCCGACACATCCACTATGAGAAGAACCGCGGCAAGGGCTTCGCTCTTCGGACCGGCTTGGCCGGCGCGCGGGGTAAGTACGTTGCATTCATCGATTCGGACGGGGACCTCGACCCTTCAGAGATCACGTCCTTCATAACGCTGATGAACACCTACGATGCCGACCTAGTGCTTGGCTCCAAGCGGCATCCGCTTTCGCAGGTGGAGTATCCGCCCCTTCGCCGGGCGATGTCGATGGCCTACTACCTCGCTTGCAGGGTCTTGTTCCGACTCAAGGTACGCGACACGCAGACCGGACTGAAGCTCGCCAAGCGCGACGTGCTTGCCCAAGTTCTGCCCCGCATGCTCGAAAAGCGTTTCGCATTCGATCTGGAGATGCTTGTCGTAGCGAAACGCCTGGGGTTCACCCGATTCTTCGAGGCTCCCGTTAAGCTCCACTACAGGTTCTCGAGCACGGTCTCTTTCAGGACGACGATGGGGGCCGCGCTCGACACCATGGCAATCTTCTATCGCTGCTACATCTTGCGCTACTACGATAATAAGCTAGCCTATTATGAGCATGAAGAAATCGTTTTGACCTCAGCCCAGCTACCTTCCATCGGAGCAGACATCTAATGCGAATCCTCGTATTCAGCTGGAAGCATCTGAAGCTGGGCGGCTTGCTAGCGCTTATTTCGGCGATTTCATATTCTGGTATTGCTTCGAGCTCGGAGGGGCGTCCTGACAAAGCGATTCAAATTTCAGCGAGCCCGCAGCTCTTTCCGGGCTTCAGCAGGGACGTTACGGACTACGTGGTGAGATGTACTGGCTCCCCCGTCCGCGTGAGCGGCTCTGCTTCTCCGGGCATAACGGTGTCGGTTGACGGTCAGCGACCCTCGACAAAGAGTTTTTCTAACGATGTCGCTCTCTCCGTAGGTCAAGAATTCTCCATTTCGGTGAGGACTCCCTCTAACTCGGAAGAAACGTACTACGTGAGGTGCATCCCCGACACCTTTCCGGCGACCACATCGGAGTCAAGGGGGTCCACTCAAGCTGAATGGTATGTGGTTGTGCCGTATATGTTCAGCCCGCCTCCGTCCAAGCCGCGGTATATCGCTATATACGACACCGCCGGTGTGCCGGTCTGGTGGACCAGCACTGCCGCCAGGCCACTCTATTCTGCACTTTTGTCAGATGGGAATTTGGCTGCCACGTTCGCCGACGGAACTGTCGAGGAAATTCGATTCGATGGATCCGTCGCGCATGTCCTCCGGCCCACCATTGGCACGGCAGACTTTCACGATCTGCAACTGTTGCGGGGCGGCAACTATCTCATTGTTACCAACATTGCCCGCTCTGGTATGGATTTGACTTCCTGGGGCGGCCCAAATAGCGCGGTCATTCTGGACCAGGTGATTCAGGAGATCTCTCCGAACGGAGCCCTCGTGTGGTCATGGGACGCGTATAATCACATCGCCCGGGACGAGACGGATCCCCAATGGCGCTCCCAGGTTCTCCGGGCCGGTGCTCCTTACGACATCTTCCATTGGAACTCCATCGAGCCTACTGATGATGGCGTCATCGTTTCGTATCGTCACCTCGACGCGGTCTACAAGATTAACAAGGGAAATTCATCCATCGAATGGAAACTGGGAGGCTCCCCCAGATCCGAAAGCTTGACGATCGACGGCGACCCCGTTTTCGCGGCTGGAGGTGGTTTCGGTGGTCAACACGACGCTCGGCTGCTACAAGATGGGACGTTGACGTTACACGATAACGGTACGGGTAGAAGCCGGTCTCCGCGTGCGGTTAGGTACAAGGTCGACATGTCCAGTGGCCGGGCTACTCTCATATCCGATCTAGTTGACTCTTCTGTTACTGGCTCCATTTGTTGTGGAGGCGCACGGCGCTTGATAGGAGGCAACTGGGTTACTTCTTGGGGGGCGAATCCCTGGGTGACGGAGTACACGGGACGGGGAGATTTGCTTTTCCGCTTAACCTTTGTTGACGGCAACATATTTTCGTACCGCGCTGATCCAGTATCCTTTGGAAGATTGCCCCGAGGGCTGTTGCGGGAGGGCATGGACTCTCAATATCCGCGAACCAAATAACATCCCCGGACTTACAGCTGGACATACTCGGGAGCCCATTGTCATGCTCGAAAAGACAGTAATCTTGAGGATTCTCATTTTCAAATGGACAGGGGCCAAGCATTTAGCAACCTGGGGCCAAGAAGTGGCTACGCACAGCGGATCCAGTCAAGCTTCGTTCGAATCGTGCAGTTCTGCCTGGTCATGAGCCGGTCTGGGGAGCTCATTGCACGGGCGAAGGCAACTAGAGCCGTTTTCCGAAACTGGTTGCCAGCGGGCGTGTTAGGCGCGCTGGGGAGTCCTTCTGTCCTAAACAAAGGGCAGCCTTTGCCTATCCTTGGCCATCTCCGCCTTAAGGCCAAAACGAGGCTTGGGCCAGTCATTGTAACGGACGTATCTAACTCCGCACCTATCTTCGAAGTTTTCCTTAACGGGGAGTACGACCTTCCGATCTCCTGGCAAGAAATCCGTTCGATCGTCGATATTGGGGCCCATGTGGGTTCGTTCACTTGCTGGGCTGGCTTCCAAGCCAAGCACGCTCTCATACACTCATTCGAGCCCGAACTAAAGAATTTTGCGGAGTTGAGGGAGAACGTTCAAAGGAATCGGCTAACTGATCGGGTAAACCTACACAACGCCGCCGTCAGCACGGTCGCCGGCACCTCCGCTTTGCATGTGCCAACCTACCGGAATTTGTCATCTCAGGCGGGAACTGGTGAAGAGTCAATTTCACTTGAGATTGAGACCGTCGCGTTTGCCGAAGTTCTACGAAGTTTGCCTTCTGTCGACCTTCTGAAAATAGACGTTGAGGGCGCAGAGTGGGATTTCATGTTTATCGGGAACCCTGACTGGGGCCGTGTTAAACACGTGGTCGTCGAATGCCACACTTTCGATGGGCACTCGGTTGGTGAAATGCTTCATGGGCTACAACAAGCTGGTTTCTCGACATCTATCATCTCGGGGCCAAGGCGCGCTTACCACTACCTCGGCGACCTGTACCTCCTTCATGGATTCCGGACGTGATGAGACCGAGCGCACCGGCTCCTGAACATCTTTCTCCTCGCAAGGAAGTTTGGGCGTTAACGGTCTGCGGATTGCGAACCCTCTGTTTCGCGCCACGATTCATATGAGGATTCTGATTTTCAATTGGAAAGACCTAAAGCATCCAGCGGCAGGGGGAGCGGAGGTCTTCACGCATGAAGTTGCGAAGCGCTGGGTTGAGTGGGGCAATCAAGTCATGCTGTTCTGTGCCTCGCATCCCACACTTGCGCCGACGGAGGAGGTCGAAGGGATCAGAGTAATTCGTCGTGGTGGGAGACTCTCTGTCTACAGACAGGCGCCTCGTTTCTACGAGCGCGAAGGCGTCGGCAGTTTCGACGCAGTAATTGACGAAGTGAACACTAGACCATTTATGACACCACGGTTCGTTCGCGACGTTCCAGTCATTGCCCTTATTCACCAGGTTTGCCGCGAAATATGGTGGTACGAGTTCCCGTTCCCACTAGCTATGCTCGGTCGCTTTGTGCTCGAACCCCTGTGGCTTAAGGGTTACCGCAATGTTCCAACGATCACTGTCTCCGAGTCCAGCCGTGAGTCACTAGCCGATTACGGCCTGCGCGACATAACTGTCGTGCCAGAGGGTCTAAGTCTGCCTGATGGCCCCCTGCCGGACCTTCCGAAGGAGTCTGTGCCAACCTTGCTTTTCGTGGGCCGTCTGGCGCGGAACAAGAGACCTGCTCATGCAATCAAAGCATTCCGTCTACTGAAAGACTCGGTACCCGATGCGAAGCTCTGGATCGTTGGGACGGGTCATCGCGGGGATAGTTTGCGGCGCAAAGCCCCGGAAGGGGTTACGTTTTGGGGCGGGGTGTCTCTTGAGCGAAAGATTGAATTGATGGCGCGCGCCCACCTGCTAGTGGTTCCGTCTGTCCGCGAAGGATGGGGCCTAATCGTGAGTGAGGGCGCCAGCGTTGGCACCCCATCAGTTGCATACAGGGTTGCTGGGTTGGTGGACTCAATTTCCAAGTCAGGAATGGGCGTTCTCGTAGAACCCAGACCAGCCGCCTTGGCAGAGGGGCTTCAACGACTTCTCGGCGAGGGAAAGGGCGAATTCCCCAAGTCTTACTTCCCTGAGAATTGGAATGAAACGGCCGAGGCAATGCTTCAGGTTATCCGACGACAGCGGGCATTACAGTCTTCCGGGGGAAGTCAATGAATCCTACTCAAGAAAAGGAATCGAGAGGGCGCCCGAGAGTAACTTTCATCGTACCGACGCGCAACTCTCAAAGAACGCTAGGGAGCTGCCTGAGGTCCATCCGAGAACAGACTAATGATCAGGTCGAAATTATTGTTGTAGATAACAGTTCATCCGATGCAACGGTGAGGATCGCCGCGCACTTCAGCGACATAGTCAAGACGGCTGGCCCCGAGCGGTCTGCGCAGAGAAATGCCGGTGCGTGGGCAGCCTCTGGAGATTACTTAGCTTTCATCGACAGCGACATGGTCCTTTCGGGGGATATCGCAGAAGAAATCGTCCAAGAATTCGAGTCGAATCCGGATGTAGGGTCTCTAGTGATACCCGAGGTCGTCACTACGGGGGGCTTCTGGCAACGATGCAGAGCCCTGGAAAAGAGCGGTTATATGGGGGACGAGGCGGTTGAAGCCGCACGCGTATTCAGGAAAGATACCTTTGCTGCTATAGGTGGGTATAACGAGGAATTAACCGCGGGCGAGGATTGGGAACTTTCGGATCGGATTAAGTCGGCTGGGGGCCGAGTCGGGCGAGTCCGTTCGTACGTTAACCATGACGAATCAGGCCTGACTCTCCGCGCTGCATTCAAGAAAAAGAAGTATTACGGTGCCTCTTTCCGGCATTTCCTATCTCAAAGCGAGCAGTCGAACAGGCGGAGATTGTTCAGGCGCTCACTCCTCCGCCCCTTTCGATTGTTCAGAAGAGATCCCTTTCATGTTGCGGGTCTATACGTTCTGAAGTCGGTTGAATTGATGGGATTACTTGCCGGAGTGATTGCGAGCAGCCGAAGGAAGGCGATTTCCTTCAAGTCCAAACCACCCCCAAGTCAGTTTGGGGGTCCCCAGCTGCCATCTTTGGATATTGGTATCCCAGCCTATAACGAGGGAAAATCGATCCTATTCACGCTGGAGTCTTTGTCGGCTGCATTGAGTGAAATGGGTCTTCACTCTCGAATCATTCTGAGCGACTCTTCCGACAGTGAAGAAACAGAGCAGACTGCGGAAGAGTGGGCTAGACGAGAAGGGTTTGCTCTTATTGTCGATCGGAGTGAAAGCCGACGCAGCACGAAGGAAGCGCGGAATGTAATTCTTGACCGAGCCGACGCAGATATCCTAGTGATGGTCGACGCCGATGTCGTTATCCCAACGGATGCACTCAAAATCTTGCTATCAGAGATGGAAGAAGCAACCTCCGCAAGAGTGGCAATTGGAAGCGTACTGCCAGATGCACGGTACATTCGCAGAAGAAACCTCGCATCTGCCTGGCAGATGTGGGTAAGCCGACGAATCGCCAGACTTTCCGATGTATCGGAGGTTCGTGCAGAAGCAGCGTTCTGCGCGATGCGGAAGTCCTTTTACCAGCAGTACCGATATCCCGAACTCACCGGGGCAATCGTTGATGACATCGAGCTCGCGAACCACCTTCTTCAAAACCGGGTTGATGTTTTGAACTGTTGGCGAGCAGTTGCACTAAAAGTCCCAGCTGGGACGCAGGCAGATTTTTTTCGTCAGACCTACCGTGCATACTCGACAGGGGCGAAAAAAACAAGTCACTTGGGTCGAGCGCTGACTGCCATTGTTATGGAGGCTGTGCGACACCCCATCGCGTTCTGTTATTACTTGTCTGCTCGCATTCGGTGCAGGACACTAAGGAAGCAGGGCGACGCCCCCTTCAGTCCCTATTGGGATACCACTCCTTCAACCAAGCGCGACCATTGATCTAGTTTCTTTGAAACAATCGTCACCCTGCGAGCCAAGCGGATTTTGTCCATAATGTTTAGAAGGTTCGCGATTGTTCGTATCACGCAAATCGGAGCAAGGGTTAGCTTGTCGGTTGGCCGAGTTTCAGAAGAACCATGAAACTGGTCCCACCACCCCAGGATGACGATACTTACGGTCGCGGCCGCCAGTGCTAGTTAAACGTTCCCGACGCCTAGGGGAAGGGCCTCCCAGCTTCGGCCTTCAACGATTGCTCCCCACCAAGAAAAGCCTGCGCCGACGAACAGTCAAAACGATCCCAACGAAAAGTCCCAGGAGCAGTAGAACGGTTACTGCGAGGGACACCATCTTAGCGGTGTCGGCGAGCGTTTCAGGTCCATAAGCAAGGCTAACTTCGAAGTCGCCGCCCCGAGGAATCATCCATCCATTCGCATATCCATCGACTTGAACATGGCGCCAGGCTGGTGCTTGCCCGTTTTCAGTGATGAGTTTCCAACCCGGTGCGTATGTCTCAGTGAGCCATAGAAGGAACGGGCCTTCGGCGTTACGGACATGTACGCGGAAGTTTGTAGGACTCGTTCGCTCGTAGGAAACCGTTGGCAAAATCCTCGTGAGCCCGAGTGGGGCAAGCGCGAGTCCCGCAGCCGACTCTCCCACAACCGCGACGCTTCGGTACGCCGTAACGTTATCGGTGCTGCCGTTGCCGTCGGCGTAGAGGAATAAGCGCAGAGACGTTGTCCCCGGTTCTGGCAGCACGGTAATGTCCGCGTGATGCCAAGACGGT
>JBHELT010000090.1:0-21616 GCA_046262935.1 Actinomycetota bacterium
TCTTTGGGCCTGATCTCGATGCATGAAGTGTTCCCACCGTAGTGGATGGTCCTCGGAGATGGCGCCGCGAGCGATCCCCTGCAGCCCCATATCTTGGCGAACATGCAACCGATGATATCCGCCGCCGGGCCTTTTCGACCCGGCGATGCGTTCACGCCCGAACGAATCTGTGACGTGAGGAGCCCCCCGCCCTGGGGAGGCGGATCCCACAAAGCAGCTCATACTTATTTGATGAATCGGAATCATAGGACCCCGTTGGTTCTTGCGTCGTTGGTGATCCTTGCAGTGGCGGGCTGCAATCGGACGGAGGCCAAATCCAACGCGTCATCGGTCTTGGAGTATGCGCCTGAAAACGGTCTGACTTCACTGTCAATACCCTTGGGAAGTGGTGCACTTGCGATAACCAACACCCTGCACCGGATCACGCCCAGATCGTACGGTCAGCCCAAGTTACGTTGGAAGTGCCGAGGGCCGAGTTCACGGAGGCGGTATCGAGGACGAGGAGCGTGGCCGATAAGTTCAAAGGATACGTAGCCGACTCGTCGATAACAGTGCAAGGTAGGAAGGCAACGAGCGGAACCCTAACCATCAGAGTTCCATCTGACAGATTCCGTGAGGCGATAGAGGCCGTGAGGCAACTTGGTCATGTCAAGCAGGAGCAGGAAAGTGGGCGGGACCTAACAGATCGGTTCGTTGATAGCGAGGCAAGGTTGCGGCACGCGAAGGCTGAGGAAGTCACCTACCTGAAGCTGTTAGCGGAGGCCAAGAATGTTGGTGAGGTCGTGCAAGTGCAGGAGAAGATCTCGGGCGTTCAGTTGGAGATCGAGCAAGTCCAGGGCCAATTGACTCAGGTCAACGATAGTGTCGCTTTCGCAAGCCTCACGATTCACATCTTCCAGCCCGGCGGGACAGCCACCACGCAGCTTGATTTCGGGACGTTCGGGGGTGCTGTCCGTACGTCCTTTGAGGTGGCAAGGATAGTGATCTCATCTCTTATCGTTTTGGTTGGAGCGTTCATTCCCCTGGTTGTTGTCGCCGTGCCGTTGTTCATCTTGATCCGAATGCCCAGGAGAAGGAGGCTGAGAAGGCGAACAACCTGAATTTTTCTGGGTTTCCATAAGATCCTGAAAGACCCACTATTGGAGGTGCGAAGAAGGCCTTTCCGTCGCGCTTAGTGTCGACCGGTAGACAGGTGGTGTAAGAGGTCGATGCCCCGATGCGGAGGAAGAGCGAGGCCCGGTGCCCCAGTTGCTACTATTAGTGGTCGAAGCGGTGCTGGCAGCGATATTCGTGGCCGGGAGATTCATGACTGGCGAGAAGATCGTCGTCCATAGCAAACCGTTTTGGGCTGGCCTTTTTGCCCTCGGCATGTTCGGGTTCTTCCAAATACTGCTCGATCCGGCATCGGGCTATCTGCCAGTGGCGCACAACACTCCAATCAAAACGGTTTTCGAATTGTTCGTTGGGTTTGGCTTGTTCTCGGTAGCATTCTGGCGTTATTTCCGGTACCGAAAGCATCGTTATGGGACGCATCCGGCGCCCCTGTCCCAGGCTCAGTCCTTCGGGTCGTCGTAAACGCCGGTGGCCAGGTTGACCGCCTTTTGGCAGGGTGGTAACTTACTTGTTCGTGCGTGTGGCGTTTTAGCTATCCGCGCGACCCGGAGAGCACCTTTTGCCGGGGGGAAACCGCCCTCGATCGGCGGCGTTCTTCCCCCGGTTTAGATGCCAAGAATCGACCCTCCTGGGCAGGTTTGTGCCATACATACCCGCTCAGGCGGTTTTCGCGTCTGTCGAATGACTGGCGAGGAAGGGAACATGCCAACGATCAACCAGCTCGTCCGCGGTGGGCGAGAAGCGCCGAAGACCAAGACGAAGACGCCTGCCCTTAAAGGCTCGCCTCAGCGTCGCGGCGTCTGCACCCAGGTGAAGACCACAACTCCGAAGAAGCCGAACTCGGCGCTTCGAAAGATAGCGCGTGTTCGGTTGACGTCCGGTGTTGAAGTAACCGCTTATATCCCCGGCATCGGTCACAACCTTCAGGAGCACTCGATCGTGCTCGTACGTGGGGGCCGTGTGAAGGACCTTCCTGGTGTTCGCTACAAGATCGTTCGTGGAACCCTCGACACCGCCGGTGTTCGTGACCGCAAGAAGGCGCGCAGCCGTTACGGCGCCAAGAAGGCGGGCTGAGCATGCCACGCAAAGGGCCCCCAACCAAGCGCGAAGCTCCGGCAGACCCGGTCTACTCCAACGTTTTGGTATCTCAATTCATCAACCGCATCATGCTTCGCGGCAAGAAATCGCTAGCCGAGAAGATCGTCTACGGTGCTTTGAAGATCGTTTCCGAAAAGACCGGAGGCGACCCAACGCAGACATTGCGCAAAGCCGTCGACAATGTGCGTCCGTTGGTCGAGGTTCGGTCACGTCGAGTTGGTGGGACGACCTACCAGGTCCCCGTCGAGGTTCCGTCGCGACGCTCAAACACATTGGCGATCAGGTGGATGGTCAACTTCTCACGTCAACGTCGCGAGCGAACCATGGAAGAGCGACTCGCAGGTGAACTGATGGACGCGTCGAACGGTGCGGGGGCATCGGTCAAGCGCCGCGAGGATCTTCACAAGATGGCGGAGGCGAACAAAGCGTTCGCGCACTACCGATGGTGAGGAGTTAGTCGAATTGAAGGTGTCGAGCCCGGTGGTCCTGCTGACATAGATATCTGTGTCATGTAACGACCGGGCCGGGGCTGAGTCCCCGGTTGCTTTTTGTAAGGACGCAAGTGTCAGTTGAAAACTAGATAGCGAGAAGATGACGACAAGTACTGTGGAAGACGAAAAGAAAGAAGCCCTAGAGGCGAAGCGAGGAGCCGCGAAGATTCGCGAGTTCCCGATCAGTCGTACCCGAAACATCGGGATCATGGCGCACATTGACGCGGGTAAGACCACTACAACCGAGCGGATCCTGTATTACACGGGGCGCACATACAAGCTGGGTGAAGTGCACGAAGGCGCCGCTGTCATGGACTGGATGGTCCAAGAGCAAGAGCGCGGCATCACCATCACTTCCGCTGCGACCACATGCAGGTGGAAGGACCACTGGATCAACATCATCGATACTCCCGGCCACGTCGACTTCACAGTCGAAGTTGAACGTTCGCTCCGCGTCCTCGATGGTGCCGTTGCAGTGTTCGATGCAGTTGCCGGAGTCGAGCCTCAAACAGAAACCGTTTGGCGGCAAGCCGATCGTTACCGCGTACCGCGCATCTGCTTCGTGAACAAGATGGATCGCATCGGCGCCGACTTCTTCATGACCGTCGACATGATCCGCGATCGCCTTGGCGGACACCCGCTTCCGATCCAGATCCCGTGGGGCGGCGAGTCAGATTTCCACGGTGTAATCGACATCATCGAGATGAAGGGTCGTTACTGGACCACCGAGAAGGGTGAGGAGTGGGAAGACCGCGAGATCCCCGCTGACTTGAAGGAAGAAGCCGAACATTGGCGGCACGAGCTTTACGAAGCACTGGCCGAGTTCGACGAGGAAGTCATGGAGGCCTACGTACATGGGGGCGAGGCAACTGCCGAACACCTGCGCATAGCTCTTCGCAAGGCGACCCTTGCCGGCGAAGCACAGCCAGTGCTTTGCGGGTCGGCCTTCAAGAACAAAGGTGTTCAGCCACTGCTCGATGCGGTCGTGCAGTACCTTCCTTCGCCAGCCGACATCAAGCCCGTCACCGGAGAGAACCCGCGTACCGGCGAAACGGTGGAACGCAAGCCAGACGACAACGAGCCATTCTGCTCGCTGGCTTTCAAGATCATGAGCGATCCCCACGTTGGACGGATCACTTATCTGCGGGTCTATTCAGGACACCTAAAGAGCGGTGGCGCATTGCTCAATACGACGCGCGATCGCAAAGAGCGCGCCGGCCGTCTGTTGCAGATGCATGCCAACCATCGCGAAGATAGAGAAACAGTTCTAACTGGCGACATCATCGCGGTTGTCGGGTTGAAAAACACCGTGACCGGAGACACACTTTGCGACCCCGATCACCCGATACGTTTAGAGGCGCCGACGTTCGCGCAACCGGTCATCTCGCTAGCGATCGAGCCCAAGACCAAGATGGACCAAGACAAACTCGCGACCGCTCTTCAACGATTGGCTGAGGAAGACCCAACCTTTCACATCAAGAGCGATGACGAAACGGGTCAGACGATCATCTCGGGCATGGGTGAGTTGCATCTCGATGTCCTCGTCGATCGCATGAAGCGCGAGTTCAATGTCGACGCCAACGTCGGCAAGCCACAGGTCGCGTATCGCGAGACCATCAAGAAGACCGTCGACAAACACGTCGAGCGCTACATCAAGCAGACCGGTGGTAAAGGTCAGTTCGGTCATGTCGAGATCATGGTTGAGCCAACCGGCCCCGGTGGCGGTTACGAATTCATCAACAAGATCAAAGGTGGGGCGATCCCCTCCGAATACATCCCGGCGGTCGATCAGGGCATCCAAGAAGCCATGGCGTCGGGTGTGCTCGCCGGCTACCCCGTGGTCGATCTGCGGGTCACGTTGCTAGACGGTTCATCGCACGATGTCGACTCGTCCGAGATGGCTTTCAAGATCACAGGTTCGATCGCCATCAAGGCGGCGTGTCGTAAAGCGTCACCGGTCTTGCTCGAACCCATCATGGATGTCGAGGTCGTGACTCCCGAAGAATTCATGGGCGACGTTCTTGGCGACCTCAACTCACGCCGTGGTCGCATCGAGAAGATGGAGAACAGAGCCAACGCTCAGGTGATCAGGGCCCAGGTCCCCTTGTCGCAGATGTTCGGTTACACAACCGACCTGCGCTCTATGTCTCAGGGCCGAGCTGTTCCGCATATGGAATTTCACTCGTATCAAGAGGTACCTCAGGCTCTCGCCGAGGAAGTCGTCAAGAAAGTTAGGGGAGAGTAATGCCCAAAGGCCCAACGATCCGCATCAAGCTGAAGGCGTATGACCATGAGGTCATCGATCTCAGCGCGAAGAAGATCGTCGATACCGTCAGTCGGACGGGGGCCAACGTGCACGGTCCTATCCCACTGCCAACGCGCATCGAGAAGTTCGCGGTGATCCGGTCGCCATTCAAAGACAAAGACTCTCGCGAACACTTCGAGATGCGCACACATAAGAGAGTCATCGACATCGTTGACCCAACTCCCAAAACCATTGACTCATTGCAACGCCTAGACCTACCGGCAGGCGTAGAGATCGAGATAAAGCTCTAGTTATGGCACAGATAATCAAAGGCATCGTTGGCGAGAAGATCGGTATGACGCAGGTCTTCGATGAACAGTCGCGGGTGATCCCGGTGACCGTGATCAAGGCTGGGCCCTGCCGGGTCGCGCAAGTAAAGACATCGGACAAAGATGGTTACGGCGCGATCCAGCTTGCATTCGATGAGCTTCCTCCGAAGCGGCTGACCAAGCCCGAAGCTGGCCACCTGAGCAAGAACGGTCTTGGCGGATTCAGCAAGCTTGTTGAGTTGCGAGTCGCCGATCCTGGTAGCTACACGGTTGGGCAAGAGATAAAGGTAGATATCTTCGCCAAGGGCGACAAGACCGACGTCATCGGAGTATCTAAGGGCAAGGGATTCGCAGGAGTAATGAAGCGGCACAACTTCGCCGGGAAGCCAGCCAGCCATGGAACCGACCGTAAGCATCGTTCGCCGGGTTCGATCGGCGCATGCGCAACTCCATCGCGCGTTTTCAAAGGCATGCGCATGGCCGGCCACATGGGCCACGAGCGCGTGACTACCTTGAATCTCGAAGTGGTCCAGGCCGACTTGGATAAGAACCTGCTGTTAGTGCGCGGTGCTGTGCCTGGTCCGAACGGTGGCTACGTTGTAGTTCGTTCGGCTATCCGGGGAGGTGCCTGATGCCTAAAGCTCCCTACATCGATCAAGATGGAACCAAGTCGAATGACATCGAACTTTCCGAAGCCATCTTCGATGCGCAGGTCAATGTTCCCGTTATGCACGAAGTTGTGAGAGCACAGCTCGCAGCGGCTCGCGCAGGTACGCAATCGACCAAAACCAGGGCCGAAGTCAGAGGTGGCGGCAAGAAGCCATGGCGCCAAAAAGGCACAGGCCGTGCGCGTCATGGTTCGATCCGTGAGCCCTCTTGGGTAGGCGGTGGTGTTGCGCATGGTCCGAAACCGCGCAGCTACGAGATGCGAGTCAACAAAAAAGTGAAAGCCTTGGCGCTTCGCTCTGCCCTCACCGATCGGGTTCGCGAAGGCAAGCTGTTGATCGCAGACCTGCCATCTTTCGAAACTCCGGCAACCAAGAAAGCGATGGAACTGCTTAGCTCTTGGGGAGTCGAAGGTAACACCTTGATCGTCGTCGATGGAACCCAAGAGTCGGAACAGTTGAACGCATGGAAGTCCTTCCGCAACCTGCCCCGTGCACTAGTCGTCACTTACCCAACCGCCTACACAGTCCTAGCAGCCGACACGGTCGTATTCACCAAGTCAGCCCTAGACTCAATAGTCTCAACCCTAACCACAGGCGGCTCATCAACCAGAACCCCCAAAGCAAAAGCGAAAGTTGGTGGCGCTGCCCTAAAGTCGCCGAAGGAGGGTGAGGCCCCTGATGGGGCCGACTCCGGCGGCAGCACACGTCCAACCGAAAGCACTGAAGCCGCCGGAACCGCCAGGTTGGAGGCCCCAGCAGAGGACTCGCCCGGACCTGAAGCCGCCGGAACCGCCAGGTTGGAGGCCGCAGCAGAGGGCTTACCCGGACCTGGCCCCGTGGACGACAAAGGCGGTGACATCTGATGGCAGCCAGAGATGTCATTCTGCGTCCGGTAGTGAGCGAGAAGTCTTACGGCCTGATCGATGGGAACACCTACACCTTCGTGGTTCATCCCGATGCGAACAAGGTCCAGATCCGCCACGCGGTTGAGGAGATCTGGGGAGTAAAGGTCGTCTCAGTCAACACCATCAACCGCAAAGGAAAGACCAAGCGGTATTCGTCATCGGTCGGGACCTTCAAACAAGGCCGCCGTGATGACAGCAAGAGAGCCATCGTAAAGCTCGCCGAAGGCGACAAGATCGAATTGTTCGACGCGAGGTAGATATGCCGATAAGAAAATCGAAGCCAACGAGCCCCGGCCGCCGGGGGATGAGCCACTCGGATTTCTCCGAGATCACCTCAACGCGCCCAGAGAAATCGCTGCTTCGTCCAAAACCGAAGAAGGCCGGTCGTAACTCCTACGGTCGCATCACAACCCGTCACCAAGGTGGTGGTCACAAGCAGAAGTACCGTGTGGTGGATTTCCGTCGCAACAAAGACGGCATCCCAGCCAAGGTTGCGACCATCGAGTACGACCCGAACCGAAGCGCCCGCATCGCGCTGCTCAACTACGCCGATGGCGAAAAGCGTTACATATTGGCTCCGAACAAAGTGAAGGTCGGCGACAAGTTGATGAGCGGAGCCGAAGCCGAGATCAGGGCAGGCAATGCCCTTCCACTGCGAAACATCCCAGTTGGAACGGTCGTTCACAATGTCGAACTAAAGCCTGGCGGAGGAGGCAAGATGGCCCGCTCCGCTGGTATGTCGGTTCAATTGGTCGCTAAAGAAGGAGTAAGCGCTACGTTGCGACTGCCTTCGGGTGAGATGCGACAGGTTCGCATGGATTGTCGAGCGACGGTTGGCGAGGTCGGCAATGCCGAGCACGAACTGATACAAGTCGGTAAGGCCGGTCGGTCACGTTGGATGAACAAGCGTCCCAGTGTCCGTGGTGTTGCCATGAACCCGGTCGATCACCCACTTGGTGGTGGCGAGGGCAAGGCGTCAGGAGGACGTCATCCAACCTCACCTTGGGGCAAGAAAGAAGGACGCACCCGTAGGAAAAGGAAATACTCGAACGCCGACATCGTGCGGCGTCGCGGGTCGAAGCGAGGTTGATATGCCCAGATCACTAAAAAAGGGACCGTTCGTCGATGACCATCTTCTTAAGAAGGTCGACGATTTGAACCGTACCGGCGAAAAGAGAGTCATCAAGACGTGGTCTCGGCGTTCAACCGTCATCCCAGACATGGTTGGACACACTCTTGCCGTGCACGACGGGCGCAAGCACGTTCCGGTCTACGTGACCGAATCGATGGTTGGTCACAAGTTGGGCGAGTTCGCTCCAACACGTAGTTTCAGGACCCATGGTCACCACACCGAGAAGTCATCGAGGTTGAAGTAGTTATGGCAAGAAGCCAACGCGAGATGGTGACCCAGGTCACTGCGAGTGCCAAGTTCATAAGGCTGAGCCCTTACAAGGTTCGCGAGGTTGCCGCCCTTATAAGGGGCAAGCACGTAGATGAGGCGCGCCGCATCTTGGCATTCACGCCAAAAGCTGCGAGCAACGAGCTGTCGAAGATCCTTGAGAGCGCGATCGCAAACGCTGAGCACAATTTCGCCATCCCGCAAGAAGAATTGTCGGTGAAGATCGCGACCGCCGATGAGGGGATGACCATCAAGCGATTCCGTCCCCGCGCACAGGGACGTGGCTACCGGATCCGCAAGCGCACGAGTCACATCAACCTGGTTCTGGAAAGGGTAGAGCCCAAGGTCGGCCCATCAGTTGCTCCGAGGCGTAGAAGGAAAGCGGCCGATGCACCGACCGAGACCGTCGCCACTTCGACCCCGGAAGCCTCGGAAAAGGCGAAGCCCAAACGGCGTGCAAAGAAAGAAGCACCCGTAAAGGCGAAGACCATGACCGGGACCGATGCCAAATCCGTGACCAAGGCGAAGACGGCGAAAGCCGAAGCGCCCGGCCCCGAAGCCGTATCCGCCGAACCGGCTGCCAGTGCGCCTCAAGTTGAAACGCAAGAAGGCGAAACATCGGTGAGCGAGACCGCGACAACCGAGACCGCGACAACCGAGACGACTACCGAAGCGACGAACGAGCCCGCGGAAAAGGCCGATGAAGGGACCGCAGTGTCCCAAGACGAAGCAGGAGAGAGCTAGTGGGTCAAAAGGTCCATCCATACGGATTTCGACTCGGTGTCATCACCGATTGGAAGTCGCGCTGGTTCGCCGATGGCGCCCAGTACCGTGACTACATAGAGCAGGACAACAAGATCCGCGAGTACCTGAAGCGGCTTCTACCTCACGCGGCCATCAGCAGGGTCGAGATCGAAAGGACGCGGGAGCGGGTGCGTGTGACTGTTCATACCGCTCGCCCTGGCATCGTGATCGGACGCAAAGGTGCGCAGGCCGACGAGATCCGTGAATACCTAGAGAAGATAGAAGGCAAAGCGGCCAGGGCGCAAACCGGCAAAGACGTCAACGTGCAGGTGAACCTCGACATCGTCGAGGTCAAGTCACCCGATGCCGATGCGCAACTGTTGTCGCAAGCGATCGCCGAACAACTCTCATCGCGCGTTTCATTCCGTCGTGCGATGCGCAAGGCAGTGACCACGACCATGAAAGCCGGTGCCCTTGGTGTGAAGGTCCAGACCTCTGGCCGTTTGGGAGGAGCCGAGATGAGCCGTCGCGAGGGTTATCACGAAGGCAAGGTCCCCCTGCACACATTGAGGGCAGACATCGACTACGGCTTCTCAGAAGCAAGAACGACGTTCGGCCAGATCGGTGTGAAGGTTTGGATCTACAAGCGTGAGGTCATTCCGGTGCGCGAGACCCGTCGTAGTAAACCCGACGTGTCGCCCGCGGCGAACGAAACCGATGCAACACAGGCAGCTTCGGGAGGACAGGCTTAACCATGTTGATGCCAAAAAAGATGAAGCACCGCAAGCAGCACCGGGGTCGTATGCGCGGGCTCGCAAAGGGCGGCACAACGGTGCACTTCGGCGATTACGGACTCCAGGCTCTCGAGCCTGGGTGGGTGACCAACAGGCAGATCGAATCTGCTCGTGTTGCCATCACGCGTCACGTCCGTCGTGGTGGACGCGTTTGGATCAACATCTTCCCCGACAAGCCTTTCACCAAGAAGCCCGCGGAGGTTCGCATGGGTTCGGGTAAAGGCAACCCCGAAGGTTGGGTCGCAGTCGTGAAGCCTGGCCGAGTCATGTTCGAGTTGAACGGTGTGCCCGAAGATGTGGCCAAGGAAGCGATGAGGCTTGCGAGCCACAAACTTCCGATCAAAAGTCGGTTCGTCAAGCGAGAGGGGGCCGAGAGTGAGGGTTGATGAGTTCAGGGTTCTTTCACCTGAAGAACTCGACATCCGGCTGGGCGAGACCAAAGAGGAGTTGTTCAACCTCAGATTCTCCAATGCGACCGGGCAGCTCGAGAACTACAAAAGACTCGGTTCTTTGAAGCGTGACGTTGCCAAGATCAATACGGTCCTTCGCGAGCGTCAGCTCGGCATCGAGATCGAACCGAAGGAACTGTTGCCCGAGAAGCCTCGCAAGTCGCGCAAAGAAGAGGCATCCACCGAGGCCGATAGCGAGATCGATGTGCCTATCGCTGAAGAGAGCGAAGGATCAGATGAGGAAGAGGAAAGCAAGTGACAGACAGAACACAGCGCAAGACTAGAACCGGAGTTGTCGTTAGCGACAAGATGGACAAGACCGTCGTCGTTCAGGTTCAGCAAACGGTTCGTCACCCGCTGTACGGCAAGATCTACAAGCGCAACGCCCGCCTTCACGCTCATGACGAGTCAAATGATTCGCACACGGGCGACACGGTGAGGCTTATGGAGACTCGTCCCTTGTCGAAAACAAAGCGGTGGCGTGTCGTCGAAGTCATGGAGCGTGCGAAGTGATCCAACAAGAGTCGCGCCTTCGCGTTGCCGACAACAGCGGCGCCCGCGAGGTTCTGGTGATCAAAGTGCTTGGCGGTTCTGGCCGTCGCTATGCCGGCGTTGGCGACATCATCGTCGGGACGGTCAAAGACGCTGTGCCTAACCAACAGGTGAAAAGAGGCGAAGTCGTGAAGGCTGTTGTCGTTCGCACCAAAAAAGAGCGCCGCCGCCCCGACGGCAGTTACATCCGGTTCGACGACAACGCAGTTGTGATCATCAACGATCAGAAGAATCCAAGGGGCACTCGTGTCTTCGGGCCCGTGGCAAGGGAATTGAGAGACAAAAAATTCATGAAGATCATCTCGCTAGCGCCGGAGGTGCTTTAGATGTCAGCGGTTCGCAAGGGCGACAGGGTTTACGTTCTGACCGGAAAAGACTCCGGCAAAGAAGGCCGCGTCATAGCGGTGTTCCCGGCCAAGAACCGAGTGCTGGTCGAGGGCGTGAACCGCGTTAAACGTCACGAACGCGTTCGCCCCTCACAAGATCGCCGCGGCGGTCAAGAAGGCGGGATCATCACCAAAGAGCTGGCTGTCGATCTTTCGAACGTGGCCCTCATCTGTCCCACCGATGGTCCAACCCGGACCGGGTTCACGGTGCATCTCGATGGCACGAAGACGAGGATCTGCAAGAAGTGCGAGGCGGAGATCTAGATGGCAACCGATAAATACATCCCCAGGATGAAGACGAAGTATTCCACCGAGGTCCGGCCGAAGCTCGCCGAGCAGCTCGGGGTGAATGTCATGGCCGTCCCGCGCCTAGACAAGATCGTCATAAATATGGGTGTTGGCGACGTGCTGCGTGAATCCAAGGCTCTCGACGATGCCACCAAGGATCTTGCGGTGATCACTGGTCAGAAGGCACTAACGACCAAAGCGAAGAAGTCGATCGCAGGGTTCAAAGTTCGTGAGGGCCAGTCGATCGGAGCTAAGGTAACCTTGAGGGGCGATCGTATGTGGGAGTTCTTCGATCGGCTGATCACCTTGGCGATCCCCCGGATCCGCGACTTTCGCGGGCTTTCTCCAAAGGGGTTCGACGGCAGCGGGAACTACACATTCGGTGTCAACGATCAGACGATCTTTCCCGAGATCGAGTACGACAAGATCGGCAAAGTAAGAGGCATGGACATAACGATGGTCACCACGGCGAGATCGAACGAGCATGGCAAAGCGCTGCTCGACGCCTTCGGATTTCCATTCAGACAGCAGTAAGAGGGATCAGATGGCTAAGAAAGCACTTGTAAACAAAGCGAATAAGACCCCCAAGTTCAAGGTCAGGGGTTATTACCGCTGCCGCCGCTGTGGCCGCCCACGCGCTTACTTGAGGAAATTCGGCATGTGCAGACTTTGCGTGCGAGAACTTGCCCACAAGGGCGAACTGCCCGGCATAACGAAATCGAGTTGGTGATCTAGATGATGACAGACCCCATAGCAGACATGCTCACAAGGATCCGCAACGCGAACATCGCGTCGCACGACTCTGTTGACATCCCTTCATCGAGATTGAAGCTTGCGATCATCCGGATCTTGAAAGACGAGGGCTACATCGAGGATTTCGAACTGATCGAAGGCAAACCCGCCAGCACCATCAGGGTCACTTTGAAGTACGGCGGTGACAGATCGAAAACCATCCATGGCATCACGCGCATCTCCAAGCCTGGTCTGCGTGTTTACACGCCGGCGGATCGGCTCCCCAAGGTTCTCGGCGGTATGGGGACCGCAATAGTTTCGACTTCAGCAGGGTTGATGACCGACAAACAGGCCGCTCGCAAAAAACTGGGCGGCGAAGTGCTAGCACATGTCTGGTAGGTATAGATGAGCAGGATCGGCAGAAGCCCGATAGATGTCCCAAGTGGCGTCGAGGTGACCATCGAGCCCGGTTTCGTGCGCGTTAAGGGCCCCAAGGGGACCCTCGAGCGAACCCTTCCACGCGAGATATCGGTTGAGAAGCAACAGAGCGTTCTGTTAGTAACTCGGCCCACCGATTCGGGTCCCCACCGTTCCCTGCACGGCCTCACACGAACTCTCGTTGCGAACATGGTCGTTGGGGTGACCGAAGGCTTTGAGAAGAACCTGGAGATACACGGCGTCGGTTATCGAGCCGCTGCGAAGGGTGCAGGTCTGGAATTGCAGCTGGGCTATTCGCACCCTGTCGAGTACGCGGCTCCAGACGGCATAACTTTCGAGGTTCCTAGCCCAACGAAGATCACCATCAGGGGGGCCGATAAGGAGAAGGTGGGACAGGTCGCCGCCGAGATCAGAGCGATCCGCAAGCCCGACCCTTACAAACAAAAGGGTGTTCGCTACGTTGGTGAATACATCCGCAAGAAAGCAGGGAAGACAGCCAAGTGAGTCACATGGATAGCACGCGCAAGCACAGGATCAGCAGGCATCGCCGCGTTCGCAAGAAAGTGGTTGGCTCTGCCGAGCGGCCGCGCCTTGCGGTCTTCAGGAGCAACAAACACTTCTACGCTCAGGTGATCGACGACGCATCCGGCCAGACCATCGCGTCAGCTTCGACGGTCGACCCCGAGATCCGCCCGAGCGTCAAGGGTGCGTCTTCCGGATCCGCAGCACGTGTTGGCCAACTGGTTGCCGAAAGGGCGATGGCCAAAGGTGTGAAGGCTGTGGTCTTCGACCGCGGCGGATTCCGTTTCCATGGCACAGTAAAGGCCCTTGCGGATAGCGCCAGGGAAAAGGGTTTGGAGTTTTAGATGGCCGAAGAACCAACGACTAACGACAGTTCCGTACCGCAGCCGGCCGAAACGCCAGAGGCGCCTGTTGCTGCTGCTGAAACACCGAAAACAGCTGCCAGTCCTACTGAAGCGCCAAAGGCACCTGCCGGTGCTCCCGCGGCGCCAAGGGGCGGACGGCCCGACCAGCGCGGAGGTTACCGCGGTGGCGGCGGTCCCGGTGGCGGTCGATACGGTGGTCAGGGTGGTCCAGGTCAGCGGGGTCAAGGCGGCGGGCCCGGAGGTCAGCGTGGTGGAGGCCCGCGTCAAGGCGGAGGCCGTCCCCGAGAGCGCGGAGGCCGCGACGATGACGGCCGTGGTCAATTCATAGTTCGCATCGTTGGCAGGCCGAGGCGCGTTGCAAAAGTTGTTAAGGGTGGCCGCCGGTTCTCGTTCAGCGCCTTGGTTGTAGTTGGCGATGGCGCGGGTCGCGTTGGCGTTGGCCAAGGCAAGGCACGTGAAGTACCGCTCGCCATCCAAAAGGCGGAAGAGAACGCGAAGCGCGCGATGTTCAACGTCCGCATGGTCGGAACCACGATCCCGCATCAGATAACAGGTGAGGCCTCGGGAGCGGTCGTGTTGCTTAAGCCCGCATCGCAAGGAACCGGAGTCATCGCTGGGGGACCGGTTCGCGCGGTTGTCGAGTGTGCAGGCATCAAAGACATCCTGTCGAAGTCGCTCGGGTCGTCGAACGCGACCAACATCGTCCACGCGACGATCGAAGGTTTGCGGATGCTAGAGCGGCCCGAGGATGTAGCAAAACGTCGTGGCAAATTGGTCGAACAGGTCGCCCCCCGGTACCTGCTCGAACCTGCCGCCGCCAAGCCCGCTCCGATCGAAGGTTGACGAACATGCATAGAGTGAGGGTCACCCAGATCAAGAGCGCGGTCTCGCGCAAGCAAGATCAGGGCGCAACACTGAAAGCACTGGGTCTTAGAAGGATCAGGGACTCGGTTGAGCATGAGGCACGTCCCGAGATCTTGGGAATGATCCGCAAGGTCGAGCATCTTGTTACCGTAGAGCAAGTCAAAGAGTCGAAGTCGCATGAGCAAGCGGAGGATCAATCATGAAGTTGCACGATCTAGCCCCCGCCCCCGGTTCGCGCAAGAAAGCCATCCGTGTTGGCCGTGGTCGTGCTGGCCGCCGGGGCAAGACCGCGGGCCGCGGACAGAAGGGCGCAAAGGCCAGAGGTCAGATCCCTGCCTCCTATGAAGGTGGTCAGATGCCTCTTCACATGCGCCTGCCTAAGTTGCCTGGGTTCCGCAACATCAACCGCATCGAGTACACCGTGGTCAACCTCGATGGACTAGACCGATTCGATGCGAACGACACCATCGACCCGGAATCGCTTCGATCGAAGGGTCTCGTAAGGAAGAAAGGCCCTGTGAAGGTGCTTGGCAGGGGCGAAGTGACCAAGGCTCTCAACATCAAGGCTCAAGCGTTCAGCGATACAGCGGTCCGCAAGATCGAAGCCGCTGGAGGCTCTACCCAGGTCGTCTAGGCGATAATGCACGGGTCGACAAAGACCTGTTCCCGGAAAGGGTAAGGATGCTCTCAGCCTTCATCAATGCTTTCAAGGTCCCCGACCTTCGACGCAAGATCTTCTTTACGGTTTTCATAATCTCGATCTTCCGCCTGGGCTCGCACCTTCCCGTGCCCGGTATCTCATTCGCGGCTGCGAAAAAACTGGCTGAACAAAGCGAAGGGGTTCTCGGCCTGCTTAACCTGTTCTCGGGTGGAGCGCTAACGAGGCTCGCCGTTTTCGCGCTGGGCATCATGCCCTACATCACCTCGAGCATCATCATGCAGCTGCTCACGGTTGTTATCCCCAAACTCGAGCAGTGGCAGAAAGAAGGGGAAACGGGGACCAAGAAGATCACCCAGTGGACCCGTTACCTAACCGTTGGCCTTGCGCTGATGCAGTCAACAGGCATCGTGTTCTTGTTCCACCGGGGCGGATTGAAGGACAACAAGGGCAATGTCATCGACCTCATCCCCAACTTCCACCCACCACGCATCGCTTTGATAGTGCTCACTCTCACGGCTGGTACTGCCATGGTTATGTGGCTGGGCGAACTCATCACCCAGCGCGGAGTAGGAAACGGTATGTCCATCCTCATCTTCACTTCGATCGTTTCTCGTCTGCCCCGCGACATGCTGAACATCAAGGCTCAAAAGGGTTGGTTCGTCTTCGCATTGATCTTGTTCTTGGCTGTTTTGATCATCATCGCCATCGTCATAGTGGAGCAGGGGCAACGGCGGATACCTGTTCAATATGCCAAGCGGGTTGTTGGCCGCAAGATGTACGGCGGAACCTCGACTTACATCCCCCTCAAGGTCAATCAGGCTGGCGTTATCCCCATCATCTTCGCCTCGAGCGTTCTGTATTTCCCTGCACTGGTGTCGAGCGCGATCCCATGGAAGCCACTCAAGAACTTCGTCGATCACAACCTGGCGCGTCAGACCTCACCTATCTACATCGTCTTGTACGGACTCTTGATCATCGCGTTCGCGTATTTCTACACCGCGATCTCATTCAACCCGCTCGACGTTGCTGACAACATGAAGAAGTACGGGGGGTTCATACCAGGTATCAGACCCGGCAGGGCAACCGCCGAACACCTCGACTTCATCCTGACCAGGATCACGCTGCCAGGGGCCCTGTTCATAGCCTCGGTTGCTCTCTTGCCTTCGATAGCGCTGGTT
Source organism: Actinomycetota bacterium (assembly GCA_046262935.1). Lineage (GTDB taxonomy): Bacteria > Actinomycetota > CADDZG01 > JAHWKV01 > JAHWKV01 > JBHELT01. Next base: position 16,222 of record JBHELT010000090.1, read on the forward strand.
ACTTTGAACATCAACCAGCTGCCATTCGGCGGGACCTCGATCCTGATCACGGTCGGTGTGGCCCTTGAAACCATGAAACAACTGGAATCCCAGTTGCTGATGAGGCATTACGAAGGCTTCCTTACCTAGACCTATGCGACTCATATTCCTTGGGCCCCCGGGTGCCGGCAAGGGCACTCAGGCCAATCGCCTCGCCGACCATTTCAAGGTCCCTCACATCGCTACCGGAGACATGTTGCGTGCCCACAGGGAACGCCAGACACCTCTAGGGCTTTGCGCCAAGGAGTACATGGACCGCGGAGACCTGGTGCCCGACGAACTGACCAACGCGATGCTGCGCGACCGCATCATCGAGCGCGACGCCGAGAAGGGTTTCATCCTCGACGGCTATCCGCGCAATCTGGATCAAGCGGCGGTGCTGGATGAAGCGCTCGATGAGATGGGCGCCAAACTCGACCGAGTTGTTCGTTTCATGGTGCTCGGCACCGAACTCGTCAAGAGACTTTCTGGCCGGCACACCTGCCCGGTCTGTCACACCGCCTATCACGTCATCACTCATCCGCCGAAGGTCGAGGGTCGTTGCGACGTCGAGGGGGCCGCACTGGTGCAGCGTCCCGACGACGAAGAGGAAACGGTCCTGCGCCGCCTCGAGGTTTACGGCCAGCAGACCAAACCGCTGATCGAGTTGTACACCAAACGTAACCTGCTGACCGACATCGATGCCATCGGCACCACTGAAGAGGTCTTCGGCCGACTTTTGAAAGCGATCGACGGTTGATCATCAAGAAATCTGCGGAACAGATCGAGAAGATGTACCGTGCGGGGCAGGTGCTCGCCGAAGTCATGGTGGAACTAAAGCCTTTGATAGTGCCGGGAGCCATCCTCAAAGATATCGATGCTCAAGCCGAACGCTCGATCCGGTTGCGTGGCGGCGTTCCCTCATTCCTTGGATACCGCGGCTTCCCCGCTTCGATATGCGCATCGATCAATGATGTCGTCGTTCACGGGATCCCCGATGAACGCGCTCTCAAGCCAGGCGAGGTCCTCGCTCTCGATTGCGGGCTGATACTTGATGGATGGCATGCCGATAACGCGTACACCTACGGGATCGGGACCATCGATCCGCAGGCTCAACTTTTGCTCGACATCACTCAGGCATCGCTGGAAGCGGCGATAGAGCAATGCAAACCTGGCAATCACTTGGGCGATGTCGGTTACGCCGTGCAGAAGGTAGCGGAAGATGCTGGTTTCTTCGTGGTCAGGGAATACGCAGGACATCAGATCGGCCGCTCGATGCACGAGGGCGATGTGCAGGTGCCGAATTACGGCAAACCAGGTCGAGGGATCGTCCTCGAGCCGGGGATGGTGTTTGCGGTTGAGCCGATGATCAATTCGGGAACTTGGCAGACGCGCTTGCTCGACGACGGGTGGACCGTGGTAACCATGGATGGGAGCCTGTCGGCGCACTTCGAGCACACGGTAGCTATAACCGAGCATGGTCCAAGGGTCCTAACAGCCCTTCAGTCGTAGAAGCGGGGGCTTTTGTCCCTGATGTCCACTTTTTTGTAAATTATTCGACCTGGCGTTGCAGGTTATGCACCCCCAATGGCGAATCAATCGAAGACTGTCTATTGGAGGGGCCATGATCTCGTTTTTCGACCGCCAGCGCGTCGCATCGCGCCTGATAGTTCTTTCGACCTTGGCCGCGATGGCTTTTTCGATCACTGGTGTAGCAGGAAGCGCCACCATCACGACGAATGAGCAGCAGATCGCACCTGCAAGGCATATCGATGCGTTCTATGCGCTCACGATGAGCCCGAAAGCTAGAAGGGCCAGAACGGCGCGAACGTCATCGAGGCAGCGCAAGGCGAAACAGCCGCGAGCAAAGAAGGCGAAAGCATGCAAGCCGAGGAAACGCAAGCCGTGTCCGGCACCTGCGCAGGGTCCTGTCGCCCAACCCGCAAGGGCGTCGACGCCGCCATCGCCCCCGACACCTGTGGCACATGTGAACCGTGCTCCCGTGGTGGTCGACGCTAGTTACGTAACCGACGAGGACACTCCCGTCGCCCTGGTACCCGATCCATTCATCAACGACTACGACCCCGATGGCGACGCGGTTGACCTTATTGTCGTCGAATGGTTATCGCACGGGTACCTATATCCGGACGGGACCGGCAGTGTTTCTTACGGCCCCGACCAAGACTTCAATGGGACCGACCGGATCAGGTACTACCTGAGAGATGCCTCGTCGAACTCAGGCGTTGCCACGATCAGTTTCAATGTGAAGGCTGTCAACGACGCGCCGGTTGCAGTCGATGACGCGATCGCGACTGCCGTCGATACAGCAGTCGTTGTTCCTACAACTCAAAACGATTACGACGTTGACGACGATACGTGGTCGTCGATCTCGTATCCGACCCTTCCTGTTCACGGAACGGTTGTCGGACAGAACGGAACCGACAGATACGTTCCCGAACCAGGCTTCCACGGGCTAGATTCGTACACATACTCCTTGACCGACCCACATGGCGTCGCTAGTTCACCTGCCACCGTTGCGATCACGGTTGATTCAGCACCCAAGCCCCTCCCCGATTCCTTCGAAGTTGGTCAGAACGCCAGCCGTATCCTTGACGTGAAGGCGAATGACTCCGACCCCGACGATCAGAGTTCCGAATTGACGTTGTCCATCGCCTCGGGACCCAGGTCGGGCTGGTTGAGCATGGTTGATGGAAAGGTGCGGTACACGCCATCCACCGACTTCTTCGGGAACGATGCTTTTGCATATACCTTGAGTGACGGCTTCTTCACATCGCAACCAGTTACTGTCGACATCCGGGTGATCGAAGATCAAGCACCCATCGCGCGGGACGACGCGGCACAGACGCCGAACAACCGCCCAGTGACGATCAATCTATTGGCCAACGACTCCGATCCCGATGGAGACCTTCTGACCTACGCCGTGGGCGACCCGACGAACGGCTCGGTACAAGACAATGGCGACGGTACGATCACATACACCCCGAACCAGATCTTCTTGGGAACGGATTCGTTCTCGTACACGATCTATGACGGTCGGGGGAAGTCCTCAACCGCCAGCGTTACGGTGAATGTGGGGCTCCCTCAGCTTATTTAACAGACAAGGGCTACTGGGCGCGACTGGGGGCCGCTTTTAGCGGCCCCCTTGCGCCTCAGGCCCTTCCTTGGAGGGAAGGGCCCCCCGAGTTCTTGTCTTGCGAAGCCTCTGTCATTAACCCACGCCGGCTCGCTCACCGATAGCCAGAGCGTGACATCCGATGTGTAAACCTCCTGACGCTCATGGGACTACGCGAATCGCCGTATTTCTGATTGGATGCGCTCTTTTCAGAGGAACCGGGGTATCCGATGTCGAATACTGTTGATGTCCTTTTGAAACGGAGAAGTCCTTTTGGGCGCTTTTTTGAAAAGAAGCACGGCAGTTGCGGTCACGATGATCGTGATGCTGGCTGGCGCGCTTCAGACCCAGCCTTCGGCCCATGCCGCATGCTCGAACCAGAGCATGTCTTGTCCAACTTCGATCAGCGCCCTTCCTTATGCTGACGTTGCTCCCGCCCTGTCATTCCCGAACGAATCCGGCGAGGCCCAGCGCTGTCCGGTCGCCTTTGGGTCGACGGTTTGGTACAAGCTCTCTGTGCCGCTTAGTCCGTTCGCTTCTTCGACGGTCACTTCGAGCCCGGGGAGGGTCGAGACCCCTTCATGGGAGCGGATGGCCGTCTTCGCTTCGGCCCAGGGGACGGTCTCTACCAACGGGGCCCCCATGGACACTGAACTCGCCGTTTACAGACTCGACCCTGTCCAGGGCTTGATATTCATCGGCTGCAACGATGACGCGGTTGCGGGCACGCTCCACTCGGCCTTCACCTTCTCGATATTCAGGGGCCTCACCTACGTTTTCCAGATCGGCTCCAAGAACGGACCGGGCGTCATGTCGTTCCAAGCGACCCCCGACCCAGATAACGACTACCTGAACGCCGCGATCGGGGTGCCCAGCCTTCCGTTCGATGTCACCCAGAGCAATCTTGTGGCAACAAACGATCCGGGCGAGATATTCCCGTGTGCCGTGGCAAATACCATCTGGTACCGGTTCGTGAGCGATAAGACTCAGCAGATCAACGTGAACACCATAGGGAGCGCGTTCAACACCTCGGTTGCCGTTTGGGCGAATCCCGAGAACTCACCGAACCTTGCTCTTGCTGGCTGCGACGACAATTCCGGCGGTGGGCCTGGGGCCTCTTCGCTCACGTTCACCATGCAGGCCAGGACCGCATACTTCTTCCAGGTTGGTGGCACCTTCGGGGCCAGGGGGGCCATCGAGCTTCACATCAAGCCAGCCTGATGGTGCGGAGGCCAAGGGTCCCCGCTCTAGGCGCCACCGCAGCCAAGACGCCCCGGCCGCGTTCCGGCCCCAGTTCACTCAGGTGCTTGACATGGCCACGGTGGACGCCTAGGCGAAGTGCCTGCTACACTTCCACGTTCCGGCTGCAAGCCTCGTGCTCATCGGCGCGGGCACGATTGAACCGGCAGCTAACCCCGAAGAGTGTGTTTTTTTGCGCCGCTTATTGGGCGCCGAAAACGGAGGAGTATGGCCACAAAAGGCAAGTCAGGCAAGGAAGAGTCGATCGAGGTAGAAGGCACGGTCGTCGAACCTCTTCCCAATGCCATGTTCAGGGTTGAGATACCCGGAGGTCACCGAGTGCTTGCGCATATCGGGGGCAGGATGCGGATGAACTACATCAAGGTCCTGCCGGGCGACCGGGTGCTCGTTGAACTGTCTCCCTACGACTTGACCAGAGGCCGGATCATCTTCCGCTACCGATAGCGAGGAAACGTGAAAGTAAGACCGAGCGTGAAAAAGATGTGTGAGAAATGCAAGATCGTTCGCCGTCATGGGCGCGTGATCGTCATCTGCTCCAACCCGCGCCACAAGCAGAGGCAGGGCTAGATGGCTCGCATCTCAGGTGTAGACCTGCCGCGTGATAAGAGGGTCGAGATCGCACTTACTTACATCTTCGGCGTTGGCTCAACAAGGGCTGATCAGATCTTGAAAGCCACTATGGTCGATCCAAATACCAGGGTGCGTGACCTAGCGGAAGACGAGGTCGTGCGACTCCGAGGATTCATCGACGGCAATTACAAAGTCGAGGGAGACCTACGTCGCGAGGAAACTCAGAACATCAAACGCAAAGTCGAGATCGCTTGTTATCAGGGCATCCGTCACCGCAGAGGACTGCCGGTTCACGGCCAACGCACACACACCAACGCTCGTACGCGCAAGGGTCCTAAAAAGACCGTTGGCGTGAAGCGCAAGAAAGGCAAGTAACTCCTTGGCTAAGCCGAAGAAAGCAAAGAAGAAAGAAAA
>JBHELT010000091.1:0-5959 GCA_046262935.1 Actinomycetota bacterium
ACGATGTAGTACTCCGCCGCCCGATCAGCATCGGTCACGAGGTCTGTGGGTGATGTCTTCGCAGACGCTCCCGTGGCAAGTGAGGTCAGCAGGATCTGGCCGGCTCCCTTGGCGATGTCGATCGCCAGATCGCGCATCTGATCGGTTCCGTCTTGATTCATGAGTTATTTATAGAACACATACGTTAGGCTCCGAGTCATGAGATACGTGGAACTTGGCGCAACAGGCATCAGAGTGAGCCCGCTTTGTCTCGGGTGCATGATGTTCGGCCAATGGGGCAACACCGACCACGAGGACTCGGTGAGGATCATCCACAAGGCGATGGATGAGGGGATCAACTTCCTCGACACCGCCAATGTTTACTCAGGTGGAGAGTCCGAAGAGATCGTTGCCAAGGCCCTCAAGGGTCGCCGCGATGAGGTTGTGTTAGCCACCAAGGTGCATTTCCCCACGGGTGGGGGCCCCAACGAGCGCGGTAACTCGAGACTCAACATCATCCGCTCGGTCGAAGAGTCATTAAGGCGGTTGGATGTTGATCACATCGATCTTTACCAGATCCATCGCCCTGAACCCTTGACTGATATCGAAGAAACACTCGGCGCGCTGACCGACCTGGTTCGGCAGGGCAAGGTGAGATACCTCGGATCGTCTACATTCCCGGCGTCGATGATCGTCGAGTCGCAATGGGCTTCGGAGCGCAAGAACCTAGAAAGATTCGTATGCGAGCAACCGCCTTATTCGATCTTCGTGCGAGAGATCGAGCGCGAGATCCTGCCTGCCATCTCCAAGTATCGGATGGGAGCGATCGTTTGGAGCCCGCTCGCCGGCGGGTGGTTATCGGGCAAGTACCGCAAAGGCCAAGAGATCCCAATGACGGGCCGTGCTGCCAGGATACCCGCCCGATTCGACCTGTCTCTTCCCGGGAACCAAGCCAAATTGGACGCTGTTGAGAAGTTGGCTCCGATCGCGGAGCGGGCCGGGATCTCGATGGTCAGGCTTGCGATCGCATGGACACTGCAACATCCTGCAGTTACGTCGGCGATCATCGGCCCGCGCACCATGGAACAACTCGAAACCCAACTCGACGCAGCCGACATCGAGTTGGAAAGAGAAGTTCTGGATGCGATCGACGAAGTTATCGAGCCGGGCACGAGTCTCAATAGAGCCGACAACGGCTGGGAACCCTTGTGGTTGCAGCCGGAACACCGCAGACGGTGACCGAAACGAAACTGCAGGGGGGGACCAAATGGTTCCGCGCGTCGGTAACTACCGGATCAGCGCGCTAAGTTTCCTGATATCGACCTTGCCCAAAGCGTTGCGCGGAAGGCTTTCCACCAACATCAACCGTCGAGGCAACTTGTAAGGGGCGAGCTGCTCCGCTGCTAACGAACGGATCAGCTCCAATGTAGGGGCATGACCGCGGGGCACGATAACTGCGACGATCACTTGCCCCCAGGTCGGGTCGGGGACGGAACAGATGGCGACCTCTTCGACCCCTGGGACCCTGCTCAGTACCTCTTCGACCTCCCGCGGCCAAACCTTTTCACCACCGGTCACGATCACGTCGTCGGCTCTGCCGAACACAGACAATCGTCCGCTGTCATCTAGTGCACCAGCGTCTCGGGTAGAGAACCACCCATCAACGAGCCGCTCGCGGGTCGAAAGTGCATCTGATCGGTAGCCGTCCAGCAGACACGGCCCCGAGATCTGTATCGATGAGTCTTGACCGATCTTGACGTGCACACCTCGCAGCGGAGCGCCGTCGTAGACGCATCCACCGCAGGTCTCGGTCATGCCATAGGTGGTAACGATGTTCAGTCCCCGGTCACGACCTTCATCGATCAGATCAACGGGTACAGGCCCCCCGCCCAATAGAACGGTTCTGATGGCCGTCAGTTCGACGTCGGCGTCGAGGAGTTTGCGAAGGAGAGCTGGCACCAATGAAACGCAGATCGACGTTCCTGCCTTGACGGTTGATGCCGGGTCGAATCGAGGCATCATCACAAGCTTGGCTCCCGACACCAGCGCTCGGTTAACGACTTGGATCGCAGCGATATGTGCGAGCGGAAGGACCGACACCCATGTATCGGAGCCTTGTGCATCGAGGGCCAAGTTCGAGGCCTCGGTTGACCACCGCAGGGCAGCATGCGAGATGACCACTCCTTGGGGCGGACCCGACGTGCCGGAAGTTGCGATCACCAGTGCGGTCCCCGGTCTCACGGGCTCACCTTCGAGTTGCGTCGAACCCTCTGCGGTAATTTCCCTCAAAGGTTTCATCCTGCCTATCAGGGCAGCGTGCTCATGCCGGGTGAGCCGATGGTCAACGGGCATCACGGCATCTCCCGACTCCCAGATCTGGGTCAGCGTTTCGACGAACCTTTCCGGGTCCGAAGTATCGACAGCTACCAGCGCGGCACCTTCCATGACCTGTTACGGTAAACCCAACCGTTCGAGCTTTCACTCTAGGAGTGAGTATTGGAAGAAATTGACCGGCCGGATTGGCAGCAAGCGGGTGAGTACGGCGACATCATCTACGAGACCTCGCGCGGCATAGCCAAGATCACGATAAACCGGCCAGAGGTCCGCAATGCGTTCAGACCACAAACTCTTTTCGAACTAGCGCGGGCCTTCGATGTCGCTCGTGACGACTCGGACATAGGAGTGATCATCTTCACTGGGGCAGGTGATCTGGCCTTTTGCTCTGGTGGCGACCAGCGTGTTCGCGGCGATGACGGTTACATCGACGAAAAGGGTATCGGCCGCTTGAACGTGTTGGATCTTCAAGTCCAGATAAGACGCCTGCCCAAGCCGGTCATCGCCATGGTCGCTGGTTACGCGATCGGCGGGGGCCACGTGCTTCACGTTGTTTGCGACCTCACGATCGCTGCAGACAACGCTCGCTTCGGTCAAACAGGTCCCATGGTTGGCTCATTCGATGGTGGATACGGGGCCGGCTATCTAGCTCGGATCGTTGGGCACAAGAAAGCGCGCGAGATCTGGTACCTGTGCGAACAGTACGACGCAGCCGAAGCCCTGCGGATGGGACTCGTCAACAAGGTAGTTCCACTCTCCGAGCTCGAATCGGCGACCGTAGCATGGGCAAACCGGATCCTACAGATGAGCCCATTGGCTCTGAGAATGCTCAAGGCATCGTTCAACGCGGACACCGATGGACTTGCCGGCATACAGCAACTTGCTGGTGACGCGACACTTCTTTTCTACATGAGCGAAGAAGCCCAGGAGGGTCGAAACGCCTATCTCGAGAAGCGAAAGCCGCGCTTCGACAAGTTTCCCCATCGACCTTGAAACCGTTAGGCGCCCAGCGGTGGGGCCACTAGCGCGTTGGGTTGAAGCGGCTCGACCAAAGACCTTGCCTGCCAGCATCGTGCCAGTCGTCGTTGGGACGGCTTCGGTGCGAGGTATCTCTGCGGTGCGGACGCCGCTTGCGCTCATGGTTGCGATCTCGCTCCAGTTGGGGGTGAACTTCGCCAATGATTACTTCGATGCGAGGTCTGGGGTAGATAAACCCGACCGGATGGGCCCGCGGCGAATGGTCGCGTCAGGAGTCATCTCGCCACATGCCATGCGCATGGCCATGATCTTGGCCCTCGCCACTGCCGCAGCTGCTGGTGGTGCTCTGGCCTATATCGTTGACATGCGTCTGCTCATAGTTGGTGCATCGGCGATCGTGGCTGCGATCACCTACAGCGGGGGCCCTCGGCCTTTCGGTTCGATGGCGCTGGGGGAGGCGTTCGTGTTCATCTTCTTCGGGATCGCCGCGACGGTGGGGTCGGCTTATGTCGTCGGCGGGACTGTTCCGTTCATCTCGTTCGTTGCTGGGACCGGTATAGGAGCCCTCGCTGTTGCGATCCTGGTCGCGAACAACCTGCGCGACATCCCATCGGATTCTCGGGCCGGAAAGATGACATTGGCAGTCAGATTGGGTCGCGGCCGAACCATCGCTTTTTTCATGGCGTGCTTGGGGACCTCGTTCTTAGCGACGATCTTGATCGCGGTGATGACTCATTCACGCATACCGCTGATCGCGCTCCTGGCCTTGCCTTTGGCTGTCGCGGCGAGTCGGAAGATCGTCTTGGCATCGGCGCCGCGCGAACACGTCGATGTCTTGATCTCGACGGCCCGCTTGGAATCGGTATTTGGTTTCTTGCTTGCAGTAGGTCTGTGGTTCAGGTGATCGATTCGGTCCGCGCTTTTTCGGTTGGAATGAAACTGCCATTCCGCGGGATAACCAGGCGCCGTGGAGTTGTCGTACGGGGCCCCCACGGTTGGGGCGAATTCTCGGTTTTCGACGACTATACGGAGGCCGTTGCATCCAGATGGGCAGAGGCAGCTGTCGAAGCGGCCGAAACATCGTGGCCAGCCCCGGTCCGCGAACGGGTAGCTATCAACGTGACGGTTCCGGCAATCGACGCCGGGGCAGCCCACGAACTCGTGAAAAAGTCGGGCTGCTCGACCGCCAAAGTGAAAGTTGGTAGTACGAAGGGTGGAACAACGAGCGCGCGCGACGATGAAGCGCGCATCGAAGCTGTCCGTCAAGCCCTTGGACCTTCGGGGAGATTGCGCATCGATGCGAACGAGTCATGGGACATCGACACAGCGCGGTCTTTGATAGTTGCGTGGGCTAGATATGACCTGGAATATGTGGAACAACCTGTAGCGTCTTTGGAAGACATGGCCGCACTTCGCAGGTCAATCGATGTTCCGATCGCCGCCGACGAACTTGTGAGACAAGGTGATCCTAGGCGCGTCAAACAGATGGAAGCCGCGGACCTGATCGTTTTGAAGGTACAACCGCTTGGCGGAGTGGCGCGTGCCCTGCAGATCGCGGAGATCGTCGGATTGCCTGCGGTGGTTTCGTCGGCGATAGAGACGTCGGTTGGGATCGCTGCGGGCCTTGCGCTTGCGGCCTGCTTGCCTGATCTGCCATATGCCTGCGGCCTTGGAACCGTGAGTTTGTTGACCTCCGACTTGGTGACCGATCCATTGATCGCGGAATCTGGATGGATGCGCGTTAGGCGACCCGAACCTGACGAGGAGTTGCTGCGAACCCATTCGCCCGATTCTTCCGAAGCCAACGCGCTCGTCGAACGGTTCGCAGCTTTGACCGGTGCCCGAGTTGGATAGTTCGGCACTCGCAGCGGTGTTCGCCGATGAACTTATCCGGTGCGGGGTGCGCCACGTCTGCCTCTCACCGGGATCGCGCTCTGCGCCGCTTGCATTGGCCTTTGGCAGATCCGAGGCGCTCAGCGTCCATGTGAGTATCGATGAACGTGCATGTGCCTTCCGCGCCCTCGGCATCGCGAAAGTTTTGAATGAACCAGTCGTTGTTGTCTGCACTTCGGGGACTGCGGCGGCCAATCTGTTTCCTGCAGTCATCGAAGCCGATCTTTCTTATATCCCTTTGATAGTGCTGACCGCCGACCGCCCCCCGGAACTAAGGGCCACTTCAGCTCCGCAGGCGATCGATCAGGTGAAACTTTACGGTGAACGGGTTCGCTGGTTCTTCGAGGTCGGGATTGCAGAAGGAGCCGGGTCTTCAGCCGAGAGGTACTGGCGCTCGGTGGTTGACCAATCGGTTGATGCAGCCACCGGTGCAGAGCCGGGTCCCGTGCATCTGAACATCGCATTTCGAGACCCGTTGGTTCCGCCCGTAATCGATAAACGCGCCCCGCAGGCCAAGGGTCATAGATACACACGGACGGTGTCTTCTCGAATGACCGTTGATGCCAAGGGGGTTGAGGAGTTGGCAGCAACGATGAAAGCAGCGACGCGTCCGGTTTTGGTGGCTGGATATGGGGCCTCAGCCCCAGCCATCGCGACCCTCGCGGATGCGACCGGATGGCCCGTTCTCGCCGAGGCTATCTCGGGGGCCCGCGTGCCAGGAACCATCAGTTGCTACGACGCTATCTTGAGAGTGCCGGAGTTGGCCGATGAACTG
>JBHELT010000092.1:0-5277 GCA_046262935.1 Actinomycetota bacterium
TCCTTATATATGAACCCTGCCCTCGCGGGCGTCACGGTTCCGCTATCCGGCAGCGGCTAGTTGGCGCACTTTCTTCTTCGGTCGGTTGCGAACCAGGTCGTGATTGGCCTGGAGATTGATCCAAAACTCGGGTGTAGTCCCCAGCGCTCCAGCAAGGAGCCATGCGGTTTCCGGGGTCACGCCACGCTTGGCTCGGACAAGTTCATTGATGCGCTGGACAGGGATGGCGAGATGTTCGGCCAACGCCACCTGAGTGATACCCAATGGCTTTAAGAACTCTTGGAGGAGCACCTCCCCCGGGTGGGTTGGAATTCGGTTCTTCGGCAGCATCGCTACTCCTCAGTGATAGTCGTCGATCACGACATCGTAGGCATCCCCATTCTTCCAGCGAAAGACGATCCTCCACTGGTCATTGATCCGGATGCTGTGCTTCCCGCGTAAGTCGCCCTTCAAGGCTTCCAGTCGATTGCCGGGAGGCACTCTCAAGTCGAGCAACTGGTGAGCTGCATTCAGCATGTCCAATTTCCGCACTGCGACCGCCCGGATGTCCGATGGGATCCGACGAATCGTCGATCCGGTCTCACCGTGAAAGAGTGCCTGGGTAGATCGATCGGCAAAGGAAGCGATCAACCAAGACTCCCGATCACCAGACCACTTTACATGAATACACGGATATCATGCAAGTTACATCCATTTGACTCGCTCCTGACCCTTCTCCTAGGCGCTTAAGAGTAAGACCAGTCACTACAAGGGCATGGGTCAAGGTTGCCTATCCGCTGCGACCGCGAGGACCTCGCCTCCAGCGATTGATCGACGAGACGGAGCCCCGAGGACGTCATCATGGCGCTCCCGCAAGACACCCGGCCGCCGGTGGAAGGTCATGAAGCGGACTACGGCAGCAATGAGGTCAAAACGAACGCTTCGAGATCGCCGCGCGGCAATCTGGCCTCGGCGCAAGCTCCAGCGATATCTCTTCATCCAACAATGTTTACATCCGCTATCCGTGCGGGGTTCACGACTGCCCGATCTGGCAGCAGCAGTTGGAAGAATCTTGGCAATTGCTCCGACGTTCGTGGGACTCTATGCGCCCATCCTCTTGGAACGTCCGTCTCGCCGATCAGCGATTCGATGTGTACGGATGGAGTTTCGTTGCCGACCGGGGCGTCCTCAATGATGGCGAGTGGACAGGAGGGCGCGCGCCGGAATTCCTATCGGTTTTATATAGCCCAAGCAGAGGCCTGAGGGTCACGGGTTCGGGAGACGAAACGGTGACAACATCGGCGATCTTCCGTCCGCTGCAACGCGTCCTTGTGTCGATCGATGGGAACCCACGCGTGTCGGCATCCGCTGACCTCGACGGACGGCTGACGGTCGTCGTGCCGCTCGGCCAGGCGCACTCTTATCAGCAGTACACACCTCAAGGCAGAGTCGCCGAACTCGACCCGAACTACTGGACGACCGCAAAGGTGACTTTCCTTCCTGAGCCCAGCGCTATGGGCAGTTGAGTGAGGCGACCACGAAGGTGATAGAAGCGGACGTCCCACCTCGGCAAAGGCGTGTCCATATCAACAATGGTATGTCCATTGGACGCGCCTAGGTCAATCGGATGGAGAGCAAAGCGAGAACTGTCGTTCGACTGAACCAGCGCGCCAACCCAAAGAACTGTTAAGCCGCGGCGTCCAGACCCAGCATGCGTTGCACTGTACCCAGCAACTTCTGAAGGTCCGACTTCGAAAGGAACTCATCGATGGCCGGCTCAATGCGTGCCTCTTCCTTCAGATCGAATGCAGTGAAGAGCAGGATCTTTGCATCGGGAGCGGCGTCTTTCAACATCGGTGCTGCCTGCAACCCCATCACATCTCCCTGTATGGAGTGATCGAGGATTATCAAACCAGGCCCCATTTGCCTCGCAAGCTCGATGGCTTCTTGTGCCGAGGTAGCTTCTCCGGCTATCTCGATGCGAGGGTCGCCCATGAGTTGCAACCTGATAACCAGGCGGATGTCTTCTTCATCCTCGACGAGCATGAGTACTCTTATTGTCTTGCTCACTGCGACTCTCTCTAGACCAAGAGTCTAGAGCATTCCTTGGCAGACGCAAACCAAACACTGCTCCGGATGGCTCATTGCGTTCATACCAGACATCACCACCAGCAACGCGAGCGAGACCCCGAACGATCGAAAGGCCAAGCCCCGTGCCCTGAGTCGAACTGCTCGTCTTTCTATCGGCTCTCTCGAACTTCCCGAACAATCGCGGCACGAGATCATCAGGAACACCCGGACCGTTATCCACGACGCGTATCTCCACGAAGCCATCCTCGGCGTTGGCCGTGAGCGAATAAGGCGGTGCGCCATGGATCGCCGAATTGCGCAAGTAATTGGCAAGCATCCTGTGTAGGTGGTCAGGGTCAACTTCTATGCGCAAGCCCGGCTGCACTGAGACATCGATCCGGGGGACTGATTCACCAAGATCCGAGATGGTCAGATCGATGGCCTCTTTCAGATCGACGGCTTCGGTGTTGGGAATGATGGCTCCGCCCTCGATACGGGAAACCGTGAGCAGGTCTTCAACGAGCCTTTTGAGGTGAGTCACCTGCCGGTCCATAGCTTTTAAGAACTTCCTCTTGTCTTGATCGGGGACGTCTTCCCAACGCATAAGCAGTGTGGTCGTGAACCCTTCTATGACGGTTATAGGGGTCCTCAAGTCATGCGAGGCGATGGCAACGAAGTCGCGCATAGCTTCCTTCTGTAGCCGTTCCCGTTCGAAAAGCTGGGCTTTAGCCAGCGCGAGGTCGGTGAGGACGCCCAACGCTTTCAATGTATTGGCCTCGTCCTGACCGAAGAACGGAGCGTACGAGGAAGTCAGAAACGTAAGCCACCCCGAGGGGATAGGAACCCAGATCGAGTCGATCTCAGTGGCAACATCGTCAGACCTTTCCCGACGCTTGGCCCGCAAGCCGAGGCTTCGCAACCTCTCGTCATCGAGTTGGAATGATCCGATCACGCCCAACGCAGAGTCGTAGAGCATCCCTGCCGTCGCGCCGATCATCCTTGTTGCCTGCGGAAGTAATCCGCTCGCAACCTCAGATGGCGAGGTTGCCTTCACAAGTTCTATCTCAGCAAGCCGAAGTGCCTGCTCATCCTTGCGTCGCCAAAGGGTTACCACCCATCTGGGCGTTGCGAACCCAAGGATGAAGAATGGGGCGACAAGTATCCCAAGGACCTGGGTGAATATCTGGAAGGCAGTGTGCTCGCTTGATGCTGCCGGGCGAGCACCGGAGATGATCAACAGGAGCGCGAATGCGACGGCTCCGAAACTCATGGTGCGCATGCGCCTGCGCGCCACGGTTGCCTGTCCCCTACCGGCCCTCCACAACCTGGTGCCGACAATGACGGATAGGAAGGTCCACTGAACCAGAAGCAAAAGGATGAAGTACTGGGTGGTGGCGTTCCTTGGTGCACCACGTGTTTGCAATCTCGGAATCAAAAACGTGTAGATGATTACCGCCGCAGTCAGGCCGTTGGCGACCCAGTAGATGGATGCATACGGCCTGATGACGAAGACGCGGACGAACCGGTACAGGCAGTAGGGAAACAAAACCAACGCGGCGAGGAGGAACTTCGCGGCCCAAATAGCCCAACTCGCATCGGAGTTCTGCGGCAGCAGCCGAGCAATGCCAACGACCAAAGCCAACGCGCCGAAAGTGGCCAGCAACCATCTTGATGGAGAATCTCTTCGAGAGCGCCAGACTCGAACAGATAGCAGTCCCAACGCCAGATACTCGACGAGCTGGATGTTGCGTAGGATGTCGTAAGCGTTGTCCACGAAATGCTATCTTCGCACGGGAAGCATCGTGCGAAACCGCAATATTGCGGACATCAGCACACACGACGGCGGAAATCTCCGCGACATATCCCGAAGTGTGCGTGGTCGAGTCGCATCTCGGGCTTTCGAGTCTGGGGATCGAGCGATCAATCAAATGATCAAAACAAGGATGGCAGTCTGCACGCTTATGCCTATGGGGCGTTACAGACCTCGATTGCGATCCGGATGGCATGAGCTACGAGATCCGATGTTCTTGAGTCTCGGAAGGAGTTCCTCGGCGGCCAGCCATGTATTGAGAAACAAGGTACGGTTCGAGACCCTCATTGGCGATATCGTGAAGGGCGACGATGATTGGGTGATCTCCGAGTTTGGCCATGGCTTGAGCCTCCTGCCGCTCGCGGGCCAACCATGACTCGTCAAGTCCTTGGGTCTGGATGACCGCGATTGCCACAATCCAGACCCGTCGAAACCTTGGGGTTAAGCATTGTGCTGGGTCGGCAGAAGGTCAGCGATTAATCCTTTCGCGATCCAACGGCCATACCTCGGCAGGTTTCCATCGCTGTAGAAGGAGCCGGACCCCAGGAAGAAGCTAGAGTTCTATATGAGCACTGCCCCCACGGGCATGGGTCAACCTCGCCTTGAACGACTTCAAGTCTTAAGGATGTGCATCTTCATATCAGACAGGCGTGGCCATCCAGTGTCCGTAGTATCGACGAGGTCAGCTTCGATTACTTGCGCAGTGACAATCACGAGGCCATCAGGCAATCGAAGTATCGATGGATACTTCGCTCTAACAACTGCAGCACGTCTCGCGATCCCGGGAGTCGCGTCAACAACTCGGATGCCAAGATCAAAGAGGACCTCTTCGACCTTGTCTATGGCAACTGCGCTCTTCGCCGCGGGGGCAACCAAGCACTCCGCGTACGCGGAAACTGGAAGTAGCATTTGAGCGTCCTCTGAGAGTGCAAGTGTGTAAAGAGAAGATTTGAGGTATCACACCTGGGTCAGACAACTCGTCCTCCGACGAAGCCATCGAAGGCTTGATTACTCGCGCGAAGAAGGCGCCACACCGATTCGAGGCGCCTTCCACTTCATCGTTTCGATTGGCTAAGCAGCACTCCTTACCTCAAGCCTCGGAGCAAGAAATTCCTCGGCGGAAGAAACCTTCCTCTCGTGCCAGAAGCCGAGGATCGTGAGGATGATCATCAATCCAGCCGCCAAGAACGCTCCGATGCTTGCGATCAGGGCGAGCTGCCCAATCTTCCAGAAGGCGTATGCGTTCAGGAGAAGACCACGAAGGGTTTCGCCCCTGAACAAGGTCTGCACCTGCCCCTGCAGTTTGGCGTCCGTGGGATTGGCCCTTGCGAGTTCACTCACCTCGGCGTAGGTCTTGCCACCACTAACGCTCTTCAAGTGAACAGCGATGAAGTGGTCGGAGTAAGCCTTCGCCTGCT
>JBHELT010000093.1:0-12404 GCA_046262935.1 Actinomycetota bacterium
CTGATAGGGCGTGGATCTGTTGGGACCCGTCTGGGATTCGTACGCGGCGAAACAAAAGGCCCCCTACTCTTCAAGATCTTCTTCGAATGGCTCGAGCGCCGCGCCATATACGTGGAATGGCAGGATGTCGTCTTGATCAGCAAAGACAAGGTAGTTGTGAGGAACCCCCCCGGTGGGTTCGTTCGTTACAAAGACATCACCTAAGATGTCCGCAAGCCGGAGCCAAGTTGAAACTTGGTTCGACCGAGAAGTGTTTGCTCCAAGCAACATCAGAGGGATGAACTATTCGGTGACCAGCCCTACTGCCTCGGCGATCACGGTGAAGCGCGCCGCATCGCGGACCGCACATGCTTTGTGGTCGTTGTTGAAGTAAACGAAAACATCGGCTGCTGGATCCCACATGTCGCCGATTCGACAAGCCCACGACTTGAGCGCGTCGTCTCCGTAACAAGGGTGCGGCTTGGCCGACCCCTCATGCATCCGAAGAAAACCCCAGTCGGCACTCCGCCAAACCGGGCCCTTAGGCCGCGACCCGCGATCGGCAAGACACCACGCGGCACCGCGTTGCTTGAGGACCTGCCTTGTATCTTCGGTGAACCAAGACGCATGTCGAAACTCGACCGCGACGCGCAACTGTGAAGGGATAAGTTCCAAGGTATGCAAGAGAAGCTGCGGATCGGCTTGAAGGTTGGGAGGTAATTGCAGAAGGACGGGTCCAAGCTTCGGTCCAAGACCACGGCATCGAGACAGGAACCTCTCGACAGGCTCTTGCGGATCCTTCAATCGCTTTATATGCGTGAGGTACCGGCTCATTTTGACCGTGACCACGAAATCGTCCGGGACGCGGGCGGCCCAGCGTTCGAAAGTCTCAAGCGGGGGCAGCCGGTAAAAGGTGTTATTAACCTCGACGGTCCTAAAAGGTGAACTGTAGTAGCCCAGCCAGTCGTCTTGGGCCATTTCCCATGGGTAGAAGGCGCCTTTCCAATCTTTGTACTGCCAGCCGGATGTACCGATGAACAAAATTTTCAAGTCTACTTTTTTCCGTTCACCGCTCTTTGAAGTTGCTGTTTGTTCATGCCCGAGCGGCCGGGAATGTTCATTTGCCTGGCTTCCTCGTACAGCTGGTCGCGCGTTCTTCCCGCTTCTCCGGTATGCGATCTCAATCCCCCCCTGCGACCCGAGGAAATATCTGTTCGAGAGAGTCGCGAACTCGTTTTCGCCTCTCCCGAACGCGCACGCTCTTTGTTCACGGTCCGGACGGCGATCTCTTCCGCGGTGGATCGACTCTTGCCACGATCTTGGAGTCCTTCTTTGATGTGCTCGTATTGCCGCTCGCGCTTCTTGGTCCAAACACCTTGTGGCATCTCTGGCTCCTTTGATTTATGCAAGGTGATTACCCTCAATAGGGGCCATCGACACCACGATCGAGGCGCAGGACACTCCGCCCATCAAGGTTTCGTTCCGTTAGGGCTGGTATGTTCATTGTGGGTAACTTTTCGTTCGCGCTGATCAACGGTGTGAGCCCTGCCCTAACGGGTATGCGTCATGGGTGCCATGTGCAAGCGGTTAGTAGGCTCGCGGTCGCAGAAGAGAAATGAGATCCGTAACCCCAAGAACTGAAACCGTTATTGTGCCTAAACTGTCTGGATGTTGTCGTTTACGCGGAAAATGTTGGTGGGGTCGTACTTGAGTTCCTGCCTCTCCATGTCTGCTATGCATGTGCTTCGCCCATCCGTCAGATGCCATCTAGAGTTTGCTGGTCCCTGCATCAGGTTGTGGACCGGTACTCTTTTGCGCCGCTCAGACAGATAGCGGTTGGATGACAGAGTTTTGGGTATGGGTTCAACATTGGAAGGAGCACTTACTATGGCCGAGAGCTTTGTCTGCGACAACTGCGGAAGCACGTATCCCATCAATCAGTTGAAGGAAGCCTTTCGGGACGAGGGCGCAGAGAGGATCAAGGAGGCCCTGTGTGCCTCATGTCTGGATGAGCGTATGAACCAAGCTGACAAGGTAAGAGGAGTTGTTGGAGACAGAAAGTCGGCGGCGGTCCATCTAACGGAGAACGAAGATCTGGACCTTACAGAAAAGGCGCGAGAAAGTTTTGGACAACGCCAACGACACCTAACCTAATCGGGGATGCCCAGCGCACGGCCGTCCAGCCAGGGGTACGTGAACTCGTTTGGAGTCCCCTATTTCCAGTGGGGCAATGTTAAAGGAGCTACCTCCTGCTGAAGCTCAGCTCTCCAATCACTGCGCGTGATGAGTTCTCATGAATCCAAGTGCGCTGGCGGATCTCCCCGGAATTCGGACCGGACCGGTGCCACAGCCTTGAAGACAAACTCTTTAGCAGCACTGAATCTTCCAAGATCCGCTGGTTCGCCGAATGCCGCCGACGAAGCCGTGGTCATTCCTATCTCGGCATTGATAAGCCTGGCGAACATCTCGGGATCCGAGACCTCGATCAAACCCTGAGCGACGCCCTGCTCGAGCACGCCCTGCATGAAGCTCGTGAAGGCTTGTTCCGTGCGAACAACGTCGAGGTTAGGCAGATATTCGCATCATTCACAAGTCACATCTCCCATCAAAGGAGCCTGACGCAAGAATTTTGATACCCAGCGCTCAGACCTAGGAGCCGCCAGAGCTTCACGATCGTACGGCTTCCTTTGTGAGTTACTTCAGTGCCCGAGTGTCAGACCGCATCATCGTCTCTCCTTTGGGGAAGTCGGATCGTGACGGTTCCGCCGCCGCCGGGTGTGTCCGTCAGTTCCACCTCTCCACCCGCAGTTCGAACCAATTGAGTGGTCAGGTATAGGCCGAGACCCAGACCACCATGTTCACGCGTGGTCGTGCCGTCCCCTTGAACGAAAGCGTCGAATATTTTGTCTCTGTCCTTGACCGGAACCCCAGGCCCCCGATCCGTTATTGCGAACTCCAGACCGCTGGCGATGCGGCGAACGGACACTTCCGGTGGCTTGCCTTCGGGTGAGAACTTCACCGCGTTGTCGATTACATATGAAATTGCTTCGACGATGTACTCGCGGTTGGTCAGGATTTCGGAGGCATCGGGCTCTATCGAAATGCGGATCTCTGGGTCCCCCAGACTCCGCCTGGCCTCAGTCAACAGATCGTTAACATCTACTTTTTCCTGCGTCAGGGTCCTTTGCGTTGAGCGCGGGAGGCTGGCAACGCGAAGCAGCGAATTGACGATCTTCAGAAGGCCCTGCGCCTGCTTCGCGATGGTTTCACCAGCCCCAGCCACCTGATCATGGGGCACTTTCCCCGACTTCAGCACTATGGCCCAGCCGATGATGGGAGTTAATGGCGTCCTCATCTCGTGAGAGAAGTTCTGAATCAACTGCTCCCTCATCTTCTCCGCCGCGCGCATCCGTTCCAACGCGATCTCCAGCCGGCCATTCGCGCGCTGCAGTTCGTTGGCCCTGTCCTTCTCTTGCTGATAGAGGGTTGCGAGCTCTTCCGCGTAGATCAGAGACTGGGCCTGGTCGGACAGGGGGTCTCCCGGCGGGTCTTTCATCGAAGGAATGGCTTCACTGCGGCACGGAGGTGAGAAACCTTGAAAGGTTTGGCCACGAAGCCCTCCAGGCCGGCATCCAGGCCCGCGGCTTTCTTACTTTCGTGCACGCTGAATCCGATGATGGGCAGCCCTTGCAACACTGGCGACTCTCGGAGCCGCGGCAATAGCTCTAACCCATCTTCATCTCGTAATGCGAAGTCCAGAAGGATAAGGTCCACGTTTGCCTCGAATGCATTCGCGAGCGCCTCGGAAACTGAACGCACCTGGTGTACCTTTGCGCCGAGCTGGTTCAGGCAAGCCTGCACCAGAGTGCCCATCTCTTCCTCGTCGTCGATCAGCAGGACGTTATTCATCGGCGGAGAGCCCCTCGAAGGTCTCATCAACCTTCTTCAGCAGAGCCAAAGGTGAGAATGGTTTCATCAAGTAGCCGTCGGCTCCCGACTCCACACCTCTCTTCTGATCGGATTCCTGCGCCATCGCCGTGAGCATCACGATCACGATGTCCTTGGTGGCCGGGTCGGCCTTCAAGGCTTTGCACACTTCGAAGCCGTTCATGCCCGGCATTCCCACGTCGAGCAGGATCATCCGAGGCCGATGTTCGCGTGCAAGGGCCAGGGCGGCCGGCCCGTCCTCTGCCTCGAGTATCTCGTAATCGGCGCGGGTCAATGTCATGCGAACCAGCGAACGTATCCCCGCCTCGTCTTCAGCGATTAACAGGGTCTTCGTCACCTCAGGGCCTCCTGGCTTTCTCGTGCAAGTGGCAACACGAACGAGAAAGTGCTGCCCTCTCCCAGCTGGCTGCTCACAGACATGCGGCCACCCTGGGATTCGACGAGGTTCTTCGTTATGTACAACCCAAGGCCGGTTCCCCCGGCTGCGTGGACCTCTGGCCTGTCGATCCTGCTGAACTTCTGAAAGAGACGATCCTGGTCTTCCGGAGTCAACCCGATGCCGTGGTCAGTGATGCTCGTTTCGATCTCGTCGTCTGTGACCGTGGCTCGGATCTGGATGTGCGAGGGGGGGTCGGAATACTTGAGCGCGTTAGACAATAGGTTGGTGAGGATCTGCACCACCAAGTCGGCGTCGCCCATCGCCGTGGGAAGTTTCGAGCATCCGTCGAGGATGATCCGCTCGGATGCATCGCCGAAAGCAGAAACGGTCTCTGATATCAGGGCGGAGAGCTCGACTTCGCCTATGCGTGCATTCACACTGCCCGACTCGATACGCGAAACCGAGAGTAGGTCTTCGATGAGCCTGCCAAGTCTCAGCGAGCCTGAGTAGATGAGCCGGAGACCTTCTTCTGAACTCTCGGGCGTCATAGTGCCTGAAAGCAACAGCTCTGCCAAGCCAGTGATCATGGTCAAGGGCGTGCGGAGTTCGTGGGACACAGTCGAAACAAGCGAAGACTTCAGCTGGTCGATTTCACGCTCGGATGTAAGGTCCCGAAGAGTTGCCACCGCGCCGACCATCTTGCCAGAGACAAGGATCGGCATGCCGTTGATCGCAACGGCAATATGCGCGCCGTCCCTGTGCCCGATAGTGATGTTGTGCTGGCTCATTGGCGTTTCCGATTCGGGCTTGACCAACTGGGAGAGCACCCGCTCTTCCTCTAGTACCTCCCGTCCGGAATCGTCCCAGACGGGATAGACATCTTGGGGTCTCCGACCTAGAAGTTCTTCCTCCTTCCAGCCAGTTAGTTTTTCGAAAGCAGCGTTGACAAGGACAATTCTTTTGTCCAGATCCGTTATGAGTAATCCGTCAGACAGGCTGCCGAGAATGGCGGACTCCAATGCCGCGGACTTGCTCAGCGCCACTTCCGCGGCCTTGCGAGCGGAGAGACCCCGTATCCCTGCGGTTATGATCACCGAACCATCCGAGGAGGCGTCGCTGATATGAACCTCGACTGGAAAGTTGCGTCCGAAGGAATCGGTCCCCGTCAACTCGAAGAAATCGCGCCTTTCAACGGACACGTCGGGGCCAAGGTCGGTGGGTGACTTGAAGTCGGATAGCAGTTCCGAGACGTGCATTCCGGTAGCCTCGTTTTGGCCGTACCCGAATATCTGTTCTCCGCCCGGATTGAGGTAGGTGATGTGACCGTCGCCGCTGAGCGACAAGATTGCATCTGGGAAAGTCTCGGCGATGGAGTGCATCAGGTGGACGCTGATTTCTCCGCCAGTGACTAACCTTCTGAGGCGTATCAGTACCAGGCATATCAGGGCGATCGTAAGAAGAGGCACAACGACCGAGAGTCTGGCGTGCAGGTTGACGTAGAGGCTATACGTCGTACCCAGCAGTGCGGCCGCTGCTAGCAAGACGAACCGCCCCCCTCGCAACGGGCTCGACTCGCCCGACCGGCGCGCTATGACCGGCGTAAGCATACTGGCCGCCCCGAACGAGATGAAGAATATGAGCCACCCGGCATCTATGAAGCTGCCGAAGTGATAAGTGCCATTCAGGACACCTATCGAGTAACTGAAATCGGCTGCCAGCGCTGATGCGACGCCGATCGCTAGCAACCGGTGTGTCCAATCCTTTATCCCAGAGAGAAGCAGGAAGATGATCGGCACCATCATAAAGAGATCCAGTGTCGGGTAAGCGAGCGCTACGAAAATCGCGACCGCCGAATCTGCCCCGCTTACCGACGGCTGGATGACGAAGACCCAGGCCAAGATGGCGGCGCCCCCTGAAAGCACACCGGCATCCACAAGGGCCCCCCTGTCCACTTCTACCAGGCCGCTGCGAACGTATAGGAAGAGCCCGGCTCCGATGGTGGTGTAGGCCACAAGAAACAGCCAGTCAGCGATGGACGGGAAGGGGAGTGGGACCCGACGTGCTACCGTCAACGGAAACCAGATCAGGTTCGCAAGAGCGTAGACCGAAAATCCCGCCCCGATGACCAGCCACGGAACCTGCTTGTTCGTGCGCTTCCTTATCAGGATTATTGCTGCGGCCACGCCGCTCAATGCTGGATGAAAGATGCCTTGCACGAAACTGCCCCGTGGTAGCAAGAAATACAGCGGGACCAAGACGAGTGCAGCGCCAAGATACAGTTTGGCTAGGCGTGTCAAGAGAAGTCACCGCTAGTGACCGCACGAGCGACTGCCGGAATGAAGTCCTCCTCGGCGATCACCACCCGGTAAGAAGAACGCACAATCTCTCCTTCAGTCATGCGATCCCTTTAGGGGCATTACCCTCCTCGAGCCGCGGGATCGTCGGCCCCTTATGTTCCGTGCAGTTAGCTTTGGAATGGCTTCCGTCCCATAAAAGATGCATCGAGCTGAAGCGTCGGATAATTGCATCGCCCATGATGCTTCGCCCCCACCCCCGGGCAATTGTGGCCGAGCGATAGGGCCGGCGAGATTCGGTCCGGGGGAACAGTGGATCGGAACCTCTGTCGCTTCAAGCGCCCGGAGCACCTGTTGCAGGCCACCGTTGGTCAACTCCTCGATAGTCAGTTTGCTGAGCTCCAGCTCCGCGCATCTCACTCCCTAATGGCTAACGAAGGATTGGAGACTCTCATCGTCTGTAGAGATGAAAACTCCGGTCCCTATCTAGATAACGGTCTGAGGGCGTAATCCTTTGAAAGAAATTTTCAAAGGAGTGCTCACTCCCTAGGATGAGAACGTGTCCCTCGCGATGAACGCGGCGATCTACCTGCGGTTTCCTTCGTTTCCGCAGGTCGCGAGCGAAGTTTGAAAGACCTCACCATCTGTCAGGGGATTCTAGAAAGACTCACAACGCCCTGGTCAATCCGCTGCGGCTGGCAGATGATTAGGTACCCGATCCCGCGAGGATCTATGAACTTCGACGATCTGTACAACAAGTACGCAGGCAGGATCCGCAGGCTAGCCTTCTCCTACCTGCACGATGAATTCCGTGCAGAAGACGTCTGCCAGGAAGTCCTTTTGAAGGCTCATTCCCATCTCCCCGAGAGCGACTGGCAGGATGCGTGGCGGTGGCTATCGAAAGTAACAAAGAACCTATGTATAGACATCCTTCGGGCGGTCCGCGAACAGACGACACAGGAACGCGACGTCGCATCCGACGAACCGGACCCTGAGGAACTGTATGCACGAGCAGTCAAGAAAGAGCTCGTTGAGGTCGCCCTCGGCCGTATTCCGTCCAAGCACAGAGGAATCCTCGCTCTCAGGTACCGCAAAGAGCTAAGCCACAAGGAAATCGGCGAAGTCACTGGAGCCTCGGCCACGTCAGTGAACAACCAGATTCATTACGCGAAGAGATTGCTCAAAGTAGAGCTCAGAAAACTTGGGCTGCCGGCGCTCGCTGGATGGCCTGCGGTTCGATTTCGTCGGCCAAGGTTCATCCTCGCGAACGCATTGGTGGCGACCTCCGTGGTGGTCGCCATCTTCGTAATGCCATTGCCGTCGGAAGTGCCCTCGGCGAACCCGCTCCCACATCCGGTGGGCCGGGTTCCTCCACTGCCGACAAAGGGCGAGGTCATATCGGATCCGGTGGAGCATGTTTCAACCGCTCCTTCGATCCGTCATATGTCCGCGCCACAAGCGACCGGGAGCTTGACTCCGAGCTTAGAGATGGATTCCCCCGTTCCCAGAGATCGTGAAGACGAAAAGCGCATCCAAGTTGGCCCTGTAGGAATCGAATGCAGTCGACCTTCAGGCCCGCTAACGGGCAAAATCTGCGAGCTGGGCGGCTAGCTCAAAGTTCCCTTACGCACTCCCAACTCCTTACCATGACGGGACCGAGCGGTACCTGGTTCGGACCCTGCCAAATCCCGCCCTGGCACGTCTGGTCGCAGTAGGTGACGAGCGGAACCGGATGCGCGTCGGTTCCCACCCACACGGTGACGTGACCGCAGACTTGTACAGCGGGAGCCGGCGCCGCCGGTCCGATCAACAGCCCAGCAACGAAGGATCCAACTACCAAGAGGCGTAGAACTCGAATCTTCATCTCCCCTCCTCCAATCGATTGACTAGCTCAACGGAGGAGAAGTCCTTCTCTTTGAAAACTTTTCAAAGAAACCTGTCCCAGTGCCGTTTACCAAGAAGGCGAGGCTACGGAGGCTGCCAAATGGAGGACGCAGACAAGCAACAGAGTGCTGCTCTTACGCACGCTCTGGCGGATCGCCCTGCGAGCTCTAGTCAATCCTCTCGAAACCGATCCGTTCGCTCTCTGCTTCTGACGATCGTCATAGCAGCTTCGGTGTTCGTCTCAGTGACGAGTGCGATCTTCCTGTGGATCAGCTTCGACCGGGGACGCGAGGCTGCTTTAGACAGAGTCAACGCGGTTGCTGCGGATATCGCGACCGATCTTTCCAAATCGGTTGCCGAAGCGCAGAAAGCTGTGGAAGGTGCCGCTCCAAGCCTGGGGCCCGTCCTCGCCGCGCCGGCCGGGTGTCAGCTGACCTCGAGCTCCGTTGGCGTTTTCGAATCGGCGCAATTGCACCTCGTGGATGAGCGCGGCGCGATCGTGTGCTCTTCTCTCGCAGGAAAGGTGCCCTTGCCGTCGCTGGCCTACGCCGACGTTGAGTGGATGCGGAGGCTACCAACCGCGCGGCAGACAATCGTTTCCGAACCCTTCGACGACGAACTTGGCGGCACGCGGTCGATCGCAGTTGCAACACCGATCCGAGACGGCGAGCGTTACCAGGGCGCCTTCCTGGCCACGTTACCGACGGATAACCTTGTGAAGACCTTGATCGGCGGATCGGCTACGCGTCGAGGTGTCGATGTCGTGATCGTCGATCGCCGGTCGGCTGCGATCATCAGCGGGAGTGAAGCTCCGGCTTCAAACGCAACCGCGAAGGGGACTCCGTTCGCCTCTCGGCGAGCCGGCGAATGGCGAGGTATGGATGGAAGGGATCGCTTCTATTCCGCAGTTCCAATCGAGCGCTTCGGATGGGATGTCTACGCGGGGGTACAGTCCTCGGTCGTCCTGGCGGGTGCCCGACGTGATCGCCTGGCCGGCATCGTTGCGACGATCCTGCTCGTTGTCTTGCTTGTTGTATTGGGCTCGATCGTGAACCGACGGATCGCCAAGCCGCTTCGATCCTTGAGCGTTGCCATCGCCGAAGCTGCAAACCACGCACTCCCAGCCGGCGTCGTTATTCAAGGGCCCGCGGAAGTTACAGGCGTCGCCGATCGCTTCAATGAACTCCTAGAGGCACGCACGACATACGAGGAGACGCTTGTTTATCAAAGCTCGCACGACTCGTTGACCGGTCTTCCGAATCGGGTCCTGATGAGCGACCGTCTCCGCCAGGCGCTGGAGCGCGATTCTGAGGCCGAGCGGATCGCTGTTCTCTTCATCGATCTTGATCACTTCAGCTCACTCAACCAAAGCCTCGGTCACTCGGCTGGAGACATAGTCCTCACGACGGTCGCGACCAGACTGACGGAAGCGGCCAGGCCGGGTGAGACGGTCGCTCGGTTCGGCGCTGATGAGTTCGTCGTCGTGAGCGAAGGCATTGATGGACCCTCTCATGCTGTCGGAATCGTCGAGCGCATCCGCCGCGCCGTGGTTGCAGCGATAGACGTAGGCGCGTCGACCGTGTCGGTAACGGCCTCGGTAGGCGTAGTTCTCAATAGGGGTGGGGCGGAGGCTACCGAGGATCTCCTACGCGATGCGGCTGCGGCGATGCACAGGGCCAAGCAACAAGGAATCGATCGCGTCGAGATCTTTGACGAAACACTCAGAGCCAGATTGGCTCAACGCATCTCGACCGAGACTGACTTGCGAACGGCCCTACAACGCGACGAACTTTTTATCCACCATCAACCGAAGGTCGATCTTCGAACGGGCCGCATCGTAGGCACTGAGGCTCTGGTGCGCTGGCGACACCCGACGCGCGGAATCGTTCCTCCTGGCGAGTTCATCGCGGTCGCCGAGGAGAGCGGCTTGATCGAGCCTCTTGGTCGGCACGTTCTCGCGCTTGCGGCCCGCGATGCTGTCGAACTTCAAGGGCGTAGCGACCACCCGATCAGCGTCGCTGTGAACGTCTCAGCTGTACAAATGGTCGAGACGCTTCCGGAAGTCGTGGAAGCGACTATCGCCAAGGCAGGCGCGGACACGAGGATGATAGGTCTGGAGCTAACCGAAAGCAGCCTGCTCGGAGATCCGGCCTCCGCAACCCCAATCCTTCGAGGATTGAAGGCGATGGGACATACGCTGAGCCTCGATGACTTTGGAACCGGATACTCGTCACTTTCCTATCTCCGACGCTATCCGATCGATGAGCTGAAGATCGATCAAAGCTTTGTGGGCGACATGGGAATTGATGGCGAAGATGCACTCATCACGTCGATCATCGCGATGGGTCGAGCATTGCATCTGCAAGTGGTAGCCGAGGGCGTAGAGAAGCCTGAGCAACTCAGGACTCTCGCCGCACTCGGTTGCAACACGGCCCAGGGATATCTGCTCGCGCGGCCTCAACCTCTCGCCGATGTCGTGGATCTCGCGAAAGAAGGATTCGACCTCCGGACATTGTCTGTGGGACGCTAACGTTTCGGTTCGTTCCCGCGAGTCCTCACGTATGAGCACTGCCCTCTCGGGGACGCCCTTCGCCCTAGCCGAGTAGAGAATATCGTTGTGCTGGACATGGACCTTTTTTCGACCCAATTTCGAGGAGACGTGCGGCAACAGCTTCTCGAAATGGCCCGTCATGATTCGAGGATCACGGCGGCCGCCATCACCGGCTCGCTCGCGGCCGACGCCGAAGATCGGTGGTCTGATATCGATCTAGCGTTCGGAGTCGATGGCGATATCAATGAAGTAATCGAGGACTGGACGGCTCAAGTCACGGCCGAATTCGATGGACTGCACCTGCTGGACGTGACGGTGCCGACTGCCATCTACCGTGTCTTTCTTCTTCCAGGGTCACTCCAGGTGGACCTGGCATTCAGCCCAGAGGATCAATTCGGTCCCCGAGGACCGAAGTTTCGAATGATCTTCGGAAAGGCTGCCCAGGAAGTTTCTTCAAGCTCCTCGGTGTCTGAACAGATAGGTCTTGGCTGTCTTTATCTCTTGCACGCGCATTCCAGCCTTGCGAGGGGGAAGTTGTGGCAAGGGAATTACTTCGTGGCAGAGCTACGCAACATCTCCATGTCACTTGCCTGCCGACGGCTTGGCCTACCCGCGGCTGAGGGCCGCGGGTTCGATCGGTTACCAAAGAACGAATTGAAGGACTACTACCTGACAGTTCCATCCTCCATTTCGAACGGTGAGCTGCAACACGCTTTGACTGTCTCGATCCAATTGTTCGTGAAAGAAGCTGCTCGGCACGACCCTGACTTAGCTCGCGAACTGATAGACCGGTCCGTTCTTCTTAGAGGGTTCGAATGATGCGATATGTACTCGTCCATTCCCCGTTGGTCGGGCCAAGCGCATGGACTTCCGTTGCGGAGATCCTAATCGCTTCGGGCGCCGCGGCAGACCTTCCCTAGCTGCATGACCTTTCAGAAGCGCCTGGTCCAAGCTAGCTCAGAGCGGTGGGAATTGTCCTATCAAGCATGAAGGACGCCGATGAATCCATAGCTCTCGTGGCGCACAGCGGGGCCGGGGCGTTCCTTCCCAAGATCGGAGAGGCTCTTGGTGATCGGCTCCGCTGCTATGTGTTCGCAGATGCTCAGTTGCCCGACCGCAAAGGGCTCTTCCCGACTGATGCGGAGTTCCTTGAACTTCGGTCGTCGATGGCTTCGAGTACGGGCCGGTTGCCAAAGTGGTCGAAGGGGTGGGGCGAAGAGACTATGGAGAGTCCAGTTCCAGACCACCGAACACGTTCGACGTTGAGGCTGAACTCCCCGAGCAACCAATTGAATTCCTTGGATCAGCTGGGGGCACGAGCCTCTCCAGTGCTAGTCCCAGCAAAGCCCACAGCGGCGCGTAGTCGAGG
>JBHELT010000094.1:0-51281 GCA_046262935.1 Actinomycetota bacterium
CGCTTATATCGTGACCGCAGCATGGTGGCGGCAACCTTGCAAAGAAGCCTCCTACCCCCTGAACTGCCGCATGTACCGGGGATCGACTTAGGAGCGCGCTACGTCGCCGCAGGCGATGGCATCGAAGTTGGTGGCGATTTCTATGACGTCTTCCAAACCGGGGCCAAAGAGTGGGCCATTGTTATGGGAGACGTTTGCGGCAAGGGGGTCGATGCCGCGGCCCTGACTGGACTGGCACGTTCGACCCTTCGGGCAACTGCGATGCAAACCCGCAAGCCTGCGCGCATCTTGAAGTCGCTCAACAAGGTGCTCATGGCCACTGAAATGGGAGATCGCTTCTGTACTCTTAACTATGTTCGGCTGCGAAAGTTGGGTGACGAGTTGCTATTGACGGTTTGTTCCGCGGGGCACCCACTGCCGATGATCCTGACCGATCTTGGCGAAGTGCATGGCGTGGGAGAGCCGGGCACGCTGCTTGGCCAGTTCGAGGACACGACCCTGTCCGAACAGATCATTCGACTAGCGCCTGGGGATTCGCTAGTGCTCTTCACCGACGGAGTCATCGAAGCCAGAGGCACTGAGGGTGAACTTGAAGAAGGCGGACTCCGAGAGCTCCTGCGATCCCTAAGGGGTTCTAGTGCAACCAAGCTGGCAACCAAGATCGAGAGAAAGGCGCTGGATATACAAAAGGGAAAGCCACACGACGACATAGCGGTTTTGGTCATCAAGGCTCAGCGACTGGGAGCCGAGACCGACTATCTTGACCAGCATGATGGCCCGGCCAGATCGATCGACCTGACAGGACCTGGGCAAGAAGTCATGAGTTCTCAGTCTGCCCCGCAAATCGTATCGTTCAGTTTGCCCGTTGACGAACAAGCCGCGTCCAACGCGCGTCATGTCCTGCGTGCGAAACTTCGATAGATACCAGCCACAACTCGCGACGACCTCGACCTTCTTATCACCGAGTTGATAGCCAATGCCTTCAAGCATGTCCCTTTGTCATCGACGGACAAGATCGAAATATCGGTACGTCTCGAAGGGAGATCGCTCAAGGCGGAGGTTTGCAATCCTGGGGAAGGTTTCCAGCCGAGCGTTAAGACCCCGAACCCTCTCGACGAATCCGGCAGAGGCCTTTGGATCGTGGAATCCATCGCTTCGCGCTGGGGCGTAAGGAGCGAGGGCCCAACGCGGGTTTGGTTCGAACTGGATCTCGCTGATGGCGGTCCAGGCACCTCGGGTCCCACATTGGCGGAGACCGGATGACTCTGGGCTAAGTAGTTGCGATCGCCGTTGCCGTAGCACCGCTAGCGTCGGTCACGGTGGGCGTCACCGACGCGTCGGGTGCCTCGAACGAGAAGCGCTTTCGATAACGTCGAAACAGCACGATCACTGGGCCCCCGAGAGACAGGACCATAACTACGTTGGCGACAGCCCCGACGGAGTCCCAGGCGAGCGAGGTCAAAACGTAGAAGGCCTTGAAATGGGCAATGGCTTGGGAAAGCCCAGATCCTGGCTTCCAGGCGACGGCGCCGTCACCCGAGGCGATAACCGGCCAGAAGTAAAGGTCCATCGCCGCTCCGAAGAAGAAGGCTGCGAGGTATGCGTAGACCGACAAAGAGATCACCGCTATGCGGGGCCTCATCTTCTCGCCGATGTATCTAAGCGAACCCGCACCCGCGCCAACCCATCCCGCGGCCCACATCTGGAACGGCAGCCAGGGCCCTATGCCGCCGGTTATCAAGGCTGAGGCTCCCATCCCAAGGGAGCCGAGCAAGAAGCCAAAGGTCGAACCGAAAACGAAACCTCCCACTATCGGAAGGAAGAAGAAGAGATTGGCGCCGGCGAAACTCAGCGGTAACCGTAGGAGTGCCGCGCAACCGCTTAAGACTCCAAGGAGCGCGATGGCCTTGGAATCGAGTCGCCCCTTCGACAACTCTGAGATCGCCAACCCGATCAGTAACGGAACCAGCAGGGCCATCAACCACGGCGCATCACTCGCCCGAGCCTCAGACGGGTTCGTCACGGGCTTGAATGACAAGATGAAAGGAGCGATGAATGCGACTGCCCCCCCAGCGTTAAGCGCGACGAACGGAACTCTTCTCATCTCGAACCCACAAACGCATCGACTGCGTCTTCAACCGTCAAGATGTTCGGATCGCCAAATACCTTGTTCATCTGCGTAGAGAAAGTGAGAGATTCGGCTAACGCTTTGGTCGGTGGCGCGTCAACAACAACTTCGCCTTGCGCGAGAAGAACAACGCGAGTCGCAACCTGCGCTGCGAGTTCAACGTCGTGCGTTGCAAGGATAACTAACTTGCCTTCATCGCGCCAAGCGTCGATCAACCCGATGAGGTGGAGCTTAGATGGTTCATCCATCCCGCGAGTGGGTTCGTCGAGAAGGATGATGTCGGGCCCCCCGGACGCGGCGGCGGCTAAAGCGGCCTTGGTCCTTTGGCCGCCCGAAAGGTCACGGGGATAGCGGTCGATGAAGCCTGACACACCGAATCGCTCTGCCTCTTGGTGGACATATAGATCGCTCGCATGAATCCCTCGGCCCTTCAGGGTGGCTCTGATCTCTTCGGCAACCGTTGGTCTGAACAGGATCGCCTCGGGATCCTGGGGAACATAAGCCAGCGTGCCTTTCGTCTCGATTACCGCAGGGACCTTTGCCACCAAACCGCAGATGGCGCGCAGCAAGGAGGTCTTGCCAGAGCCATTGCGGCCCATCAGGGCGATGACCTCGCCTTGACGAGCCTCGATATCGATGTCGGTCAATACGGTCGCTCCACCGAGTCTCATGGATAGTCCGCAAACCCGAACCAAGACATCGCCCGGGATCGCATGACGTCCCCGCGAACCAGCTCCATAAGCGCGACCTGGCGCGTCGCTAGCGAAGTTCCGCGCCTCGCGAAGCGTCAATGGAAGCGGCGACCAACCGAGGGCCTTGGCAAGCCTTACGATCGGGGGCCCTGCATCGATTGATGCACAGATGTCACGTGGTGAACCCACAAGCACGCCATCCGTATCGACATAACACATGGTTTCGGCGTATTGGATAACTCGCTCGAGACGATGTTCGGCGAGAACGATACCAAGCCCCATCTCGTCGCGTAGACGAAGGATGGCCGCGATCACCTCTTCTGATGATTGAGGGTCTAGCTGACTAGTTGGTTCATCCAGGACGATATGGCGCGGCATCGACACCAAAGCTCCAGCGATCGCAACGCGTTGTCGCTCTCCACCCGAGAGAGTCTGCAATCTGCGCGAACGCAGGTGCGCAATCGAAAGCGCGTCGAACACCTCTTCGACTCGCTTGCGCATGGTCTTAGAGTCAACGCCGAGATTCTCGAGGGTGAACGCTATGTCTGACTCGACGCGGTCGACCACCGAATGGTCCTCGGGATCTTGTCCAACGAATCCGATCTTGTCGGCGAGGTCACGGGGTTTGATGTCGAGGGTACTGATCCCATCGACCTTCACGCTTCCACCGAAGATCCCACCGTGGAAGTGCGGCACCAATCCGTTCATCGCCCGAAGTAAGGTCGATTTGCCTGCACCCGATTCCCCGGCGACGATCAATAGTTCGCCATCGTGCACTTCGAGGTCGATCTCGCGTAGCGCGTCGCTGGATGTATCTGGATATCTGTAACGCATGCCCTCGAAGCGAATCACCCGCTCACCGCCTGACGTCGTTCGCCGTGTTTGAACAACTGGATCAAGCAAGGGGCCGCGACCAGCGTTGCCGCAAAAACGTCCAACAAGTTTGGCGTGCCAAACGGAGCGCCCGATGCGGCCACCGGAGCGAAAGTGCGCGTCGCTAAGATGAGCAGACAGGCCATCAACGGCGATGCGGCCAAAGCTAGTTCGGCAGCTGAGATCCGCCTTGATGGATAACGGGTTCGGCGCCGACCCTTCCGGTTCCCGAACCCCCTTGAATCCATCGACTCTGCTAACGCGATAGAGCGCTCGAGTGCCGTTGCCAGTACTGGCACCAAGAACGGAGCCAGCGAACGTCGCCCTCTGCGTCGCGCGCCACGCATCCGTTGAGCCTCACGGACTCCCGCTGCGGTCCGCGCCAGTTGCGGTGCGAATACCAATGCGATGTTCAAAACAAGGGCAGCCTCGAATAGCAATGGTGGTACTGCTCTCAAGAGGTCAACAGCATCTGAGGTTGCGAGGAAAGCACCGAACACCGCCATCACAGCTGCCAATTTCAACCCTTCGGCTATAGCCGATGAAACGATCACAGATGAAACGCTGCCGCCGATGGTAAGTCCTCCGAAGAAGGATGGAAGGTGAAGACTCGGTAATTGAAACAACCCAGCAGAAGAGTCGTGCCCGGTAAGCGCGAACAAAACGGTCCGCATCAGCATGGCGCCCAATCCCAGCAACAGGAAGCCCTTGAAAGCAGATCGCTTATCTCCAGTGGCTGCAACCACAGAAGCCGAAGCGATAACCAGTACAAGTGACCAGGGGTCGCTGGTGACAAACACGACCAAGATGGCCCCTATCAACCAAAGGACCATTGGCTTGGTTGTGTTGGATCTCAATCGCGTCGCCGTCTCGCGACCAGCATGCGGGTTGAGACGAGTGCGAACCCGGCTACTCCGAAAGCCAGATATCCCACCGGGTTGAATCTCGCTTTCGAGGCCGCTTCATAGCGGGCATGCTGTTTTGGCGAAGACCCTGCCTCGATCAGTGGCGCTTGCGGAGTCCCATTCATCGATGCATCGACCACGCGCGTTATCGGACCCGAAGTCGGCGATGAACCGGCGCTGTGAGAAGGAGTTGTCGCGGTCTCCTGGGGCTGTACACCTGCAGCCGAAGCCCCGGAAGATGGCCGCACCGTGACCGACGGCGAGGGCCCTGGCGACGGCGAAGGCGATGTCGAAGGTGAAGGGGAGGCGTGCGGCGCATCGCCAGGACAAACACCTGCGAATGTATTTGGAAGCGGCGTTGTCCCTTTGCCTATGGGCTGCCATGACCATCCATCGACGGCCCCGTTTCGGTCTTTGTAGACCGAGGCTCCCTGACTTGAGGCCGCCCAGGTCCCATCGGCGGAGAGGTGGTAGTAGGCCCAATAGCTGCCGTCCCGAGCAGGGCAATCCGAAGCATCGGTCCCAACATCGCCGATCTTGCACACGTATTCACCCATACTGCCGAACGACTTCGTGATCAAGGGGACCGAAGTTGCTCGTAGCAGCTCCATCCCTGTGATCGTTTCGCCGCTGAAAGCGATGCACCAACTTCTTTCATCTGCGGGCGAGGAATGAACAACAACTCCAGCGCGGTTCATGGTTGAAGCACAAGCCGGTTGCGCGATCGTTGACGACCCCATCGCGAACATCCAGCCCCCGCTCGCAGCTAAGGCCACGCCTAGGTTGATCAGTCGAGAACGACCAAGACGCATCAGCTCAAACGCTCGGGCAAGTCGCTAACCCGGTAAGGCACAAGAACGACTTCTCCAAAATGCCAGGGATCGATTGCGAAGTCGACGGGGCATCGTTGTCACCGCCTGCCTGATACGCGAAAGCTCCAGAGGCCCTCTGCAGCGATAACAACGTTGTCATGGGTGAGTTACTGCCGATGACCGTTTGCCATAGCGGGCCCTTAGGGTCTTCGCCTATGGTCATCAAAGATTGGACGGAGTTTGCCGTCGAAGTGGAATCGGTGCCCCATGCTTTCTGAAAACCGAATCCGCCGTCGAGGTTCTGTTCTTTATGGAAAAAGGCAACCGATCTCTTAGCAGACAGATCGATAGCGCCGCTCAATGCCGAGCCACGCGCCTTGACCGAGAACAGGGCCTGCAGAGCGATCGCGGTTGAGTTGGTGTCAGAAGCCTGATCGGGAACACCCGTGAACGACCAGCCTCCGTCGGCGTTCTGCAGCGAAAGCAGGTCTGCGGTAGCTGCGTCCGGCACAGTCTCGCCCGTCGACGCAAGTGCAAGCATCGCGAATGATTGGTCGAACAAGAAGATCCCGTAGCGACCGGGGGCCGCCTGCTGGTTCTTGATGGCATCGATCAGGTTGATGCCGCCGAAGTTGCGTGGGTTTTCGCTCGAGATCTTGGCCGCGATCGCGATCTTCCCGAGACTCCCTGCACCCAGTCCTGCGTCAGCGGCATGTGATTTTAGATAAGAAACGGGGGTCTTAGCGCACGACGTGCCCCAGGTGTGAGCATCTTGGCCGCCGGCCACGATCGCGAAGACGCCGTCGGCGGTCCCTCCGATGGTTGATAGACCCGTGATACTGCCGTCACATTGCAATGCGTTAGCTCGCAGCCACGTGAGTGCATTGGTTGCGGAAGTTGTCTGTTGGCTTGCAGATGCGGGAACCGCGGCTAGCATCGTTAGTGCTATGACCATGGCTGCGATGACGTTTCGAAGATGCGAACGCCTCATTGCGCTCAGTTCGGGGCGGATAGACGTGTTACGCCTCATAGCTCAGTTCCTCTCTCTCGAAGGCTGGGACTGGCGTGAGGGCGGGTATCCTGGCTTACCTTCCGGCGACGTACAACGACGGCAGGCTTACAGTTGCGGGACAGCGCCGGACTTTCACCGGCTTCCCCTCTTTACACCCCGAGCATCCGGGCCATAGGGATCCCACACGCAGTATTCAGTTGTTGACCGAACCATATCACCCGATACGCGGCATCTCTATTGACCGGCCAGTGGAACTCACCCAGATCGCGATCACCCGATCAGCGAAGAAGGCTGCCTCCTGTTTGTCTCGCCAACTTGAAGTCGATCCACGAGAACAGGTAGTCGCCAACCGAGGTTGAGACCTGTGGCCGATCTTGCGGATAGGCGATGTACAAAGCTCCAGTTTGGGAGATGGCCGTTTCGAAGAAATCGAGGTCGCGCCTGTCGAACGGCGTTGGTGTGTTCACGAATCCTAGGTTCTGCGGGCCAACACAAGCCAAGCCAAGTGTGCACTCACTGCCTGTGTGAAAACCTGATACCGCTGTAGAGATCCCCCAGGTTGGGCTAGCGGCAGTAGCGTTATCACTGCGGTCGACGATGACGTCCCATTTGGTGGTGGGAAGTCCGGTGTCGGGCGTCAGGTCTGTTTCGCCTCCTGCGGGGTCGCGGGCCTGCCACCAAGAAACCGCCACTTTGCCCGAGGCGCCCCCGGTGATCCAAGGAAAGATCGAGCTTGGAGTGTTTCCAACCACGGGACTCGCGATCTGACTCGACAGCGGACGCGGGGCGCCCCAGGTGCTGCCACCATCAGTCGATGCTGTAAACAACACCATGTATCCACCACCCGACATGTCCGCGTTAGAAGCGGAAATCGAATACACCATGTAGAGGTTGTTCGAATCGTCGGCGGCAACAACGGGCCAGTGCAATGTTCCGATATCTGACGAAACCTTGACCGTTGTCCAAGCATGTCCTTCGTTACTGCTCTTTGCTAGGTAGATCCCATCGCTCTTTTCGACGCCTTGCAATAGGGTTCCGTTCGGCGCATAAACAAGAGGGCCAGCCGACAAGACGCCGGGCGTGATCACGTAAGGGCCACTGACAGTTGCCCATCCATCGGTCGTCGTCCAAACCTGATCCTCGTTGCACTCGGCCGACGTTGCGACGTGCCCGTTCAAGTGGGCTGCGCTCCATTGCCTGTCACATTCGATCCCCGAGGCGGCGGGGTCGAGATACCTCGTACGCACTATCGAAGCACCACCGGGAGTCAAGGTCTGAACTGGCACCGTCGTGTCCAATCCCGACTCCCCAAGAAGAGCGGAAGTGTAAACGTTGCCTACACCGTCAACCACCACATCAGAGTCGCCGGCCGTTTGAACAGCGGGCCCGGACGTGAAGGACGCTCCTTGATTGGTTGATATGAACAGGGCGGACGCACCTGGGCCGATATAGTAGATCGTTCCATTGGTTGAGGTACCAGAGGCATCAACCGCGATGCTTGGCTCCCCGCTCAATTCCTGCAGCGCGACAGTTGTTACAGAAAACGACGGCGGCGTTGCCATGGCCGCAGTTACGATCATAAGAGCCGAGGCGACCATCGATAACAAAACCAGTTTCCTTCGCACTTCTCCTCCTTGGTAGGGCCACGTTCGTGGCCTGCGCCACTGTTGATAGATACTCCGCCGACCTCGCAATCCCTGCCTCGGCTCAGATCTTTCTCAGATCCTTTTGGTCGAAAGAGCCTTGAGCGAAGATCACTCCCCCTCCTCAGGGAACCGAAGCGAGTTCGCCCTCCGCCGGGGCCCCCAGATAGGCTGCGATGACGGCATCGTTGTTGCGGATCTCGTCTGGGGTTCCGCTGGCTATGATCTGACCCCTGTCGAGCACATAGATGCGATCGGTGATCGAGGTCACGAACCTCACGTCGTGTTCTACGAGCAAGATGGTGCGGTCCAACTTTTCCATCACGTTCCCAAGAAGCCGAGCCAACTGATCGGTCTCTCTGCCATCAAGCCCCGAGGCAGGCTCGTCGAGCAGCAACATCTCCGCCCCAGTTACCAATGCGCGCGCGACATCAACCATCCTCAGCACGCCGAAGGGCAGATCCTCGACATTGGTGTCTGCGTATGCGCTAAGGTCAACCAGATCCAAGACCTCATGGACCACCCTGTGAGCCTTCTGTTCTGCCTTTACGGCCTTCGTGGTGATCAGCAGATGGGAAACCACGTTCGTCTTGAATTGAAGGTGGGTCGCGGTGAGCAGGTTGTCGAACACGGTCGTACCCTTGAACAACTGTAGAACCTGAAACGTGCGGGCGAGTCCTAGTGCGCTTCTTTGATGCACATCGAGATCCGTAACGTCTGTTCCAAACAACCGAACCGACCCCGAAGTCGGCCGAACAAAACCCGATATCGCGTTGAAGGCTGTTGTCTTCCCAGCTCCATTCGGTCCTATCAAACCGACCACCTCACCGCGTCTCACTTCAAGGTTCACGTCCTTGGAAGCGACGAGACCACCGAACTGAACGGTGACCTTGTCCATCGAAAGGATCGGTCCGGCATTCTTCATCGAACCCGCGGGTTCAATGACTTCGATGGAGTGGATTCGCTCCGAAGATGCCTTAGGTTCCGATGGTTGCAGGGCGGGCCGGTCGGGGCGCCCGGATGTTCGGCGCAACCAACCCGGAACAGAGATGCGCAGGCGGCCACTCGAGATCAAGGGCGAGGTCAAAACAGCGACGAGCAGAAGGCCGGAGGAGATGACATCTAGATAGGCCCCCAACGCGGGGACCCGATAACTGAGGCCGCTGAGTGCGGCGAAGGCAATACCGGCAACAACCGCACCGCCAAGACTCGTCAATCCTCCAACAACCGCTATCGAAAGGAAGAACACCGAGGCAGTGAAAGAGAACTGGTCAGGTGCGGCGGTTCTTTGATCGATCATGATGAGGTTGCCGGCGATCCCTGCCATCACACCCGATGCACCGAACGCCAACAACTTGATTCGAGTCACGTCGATCCCAAGCGAAGCCGCGGCCATCTCGGATCCGCGTACCGCGAAGAACGCTCTGCCGATCTTCGAATCCCGAAGGTTGGCTGCCGCGGCAAGGGCCAGCATCGCCGCGGCGACGGCGATGAACCAAAAGGAACGACGGTCGGTAAGGTCGAAGGATAAGTAAGCGCCAGGGCGCCCGATCACCCTCCCGGTGATCGTCGAACTTCCTCCCGCCCCTACTAACCACGAGGACTTGAACAGATAAGCGTCAGCCATCCATCCGAATATCAATGTTGCAACAGCGAGATAGAGACCTCTAACCCTAAGAGCAACCGTTCCAAGAAGGATCGCCGTGCCAGCGGCAACGATCGCAGCGATAGGCAGGTTGAAAGGAAACGCGATGCCGAGCTTTCGAACCAACAACCCAGTGGCGAACGCGGCCACTCCCACGAAGGCTCCTTGGGAAAGGGATATCTGACCGACCCAACCGGTAAGTACCACCAATGAGACGGCGATCACGACATAGATTGCAGCGAGATTCGAATCCGCAAGGACTGAGCTCGGAACAACGTACGGCCATACGACCAGGAAGGGAAGCGCGATCAGCATCGCGATCAGCCAGCGTTTCCCGTTCCTGGCGCTGCCCACCCGCGTCGATGCAGTTGGCGGCTCGAGATCCGAAACGCCTGCGATGCGTTTACCCCTGAATGCCATGACTGCAAGGGCGAGCACTGCCAGCACTAGCTGAGGAGAACCGGCCTGGTCGGCCAACGGCCCGATGGTCGATACAACTCCTTGAGCAAGGCCAACGATCACAGAACCGACGATCGCCCCACCGAAACTGCCAATTCCACCGAGGAGAGCAGCCACGAAGGCCGGAAGCACCTGATGGGAAAGTGTGTAGGGATGAAGGTTCGTAACCCCGGCAAGAAGGGTCCCTGCGATCGCAGCGAGGCCCCCGCCGAACGCCCATGCCAGCAGGACGCTCTTTCGCGGATCGATACCCATCAACAACGCTGCACGCGGATTATCCGCCGCTCCTCTCATCATCAAACCCATGTCGGTGAATGCGAATAGCATGGCGAATCCACCGGAAACAACGAGCGCCACGATGGCCAATCCCACGTCGCCGTATGCAAGGCCCGTATGGCCGATAGGGATCCTTCCGTCCGGGAATGGATTCGGTGCGATGAGCGGCGCAGAGCCCCACACCCGCGCGATCAAAGCCAGCAGAACACCAAGGACAGCAACCGTACCGACGGTTTGGGTTGTCTGCGATTCTCGGCGAAGGGGCCTGATGACGAACGTAGCAACGACTACACCCAGAAGCGCCCCCGAGGCGATCGCCAGAGGCAAGGCCGCGTACACGGGAACCCCACGGCTGACCAATCCATAGGCAACGTATGCAGGTAGAGCCGCCATCGCTCCATGCGCGAGATTAAGAACCTTGCTTGCCCTGTAGATAACAACGATGCCCAGTGCGAACATCGAGTACGCCCCTATGAGAGGCAGTGTCAGCAGCGCATTAACAAGTAACTTCGTCATGGCTCAGCGTTTGGGTGCATCTTGCCCCGGCCATGGGTCCGACTGCCACCCTGTTTGCTGAGATTCCCAGCGCCAAGCCGAGAAACTGCCAGCATTGATGACGATCGAGAACGCCTGCACCGAGTTGTTGGCGAAATGATTTCCGGACCGCCATTGCAACGGCTGAGACAACGAACGGTCCAAGGTCATGTGATCGAGCGCCGACCTCAATCTTGCCCGCGTTAGGTCAGGACCAACGTCGCGCAGCGCTTGGACGAGGAGTTCCATGCCTAGATATCCGCCCTCGACGAACGGGTTGTTCACGTCGGTTGTCGACTTCTGTGCCTTCACGTCGTTGGTGTACTTCACGACTCCCGGTACGTCATCGAACGGGGCGATCGGTGGCGAATAACCTGTCCAAACCCACATCCCGTTGCATTTCGTGCCGCATACCCTTGCGAATGAATCAACGAACAGTGGTTGAGGTCCCCCTGTGCCTCCCGCCATCGAGCCGAACGAACCGCCATCGCGTATCCACTGGAGTGCGGTTGGGGGTTCCAGCAACATCGCCACGAAATCACACGGATCACATCCCGTATTGAACTCCTCCACCTTGTTCTTGTAGTCAGACTTGTAGGCTTCTACCGGAACGTCGGCCTTCAGGACATCCTGTCCCGGGAAGATCCGCGACAGAGCTCCACGGAACGCCGACGCTCCTTCGACACCGAAGTGATAACTCTGGTCGTATACGAGCCCAAACGTCTTGGCGCCCCGGGCCGCCGCGTCCTTAGCCATAACGTGCATCGCAGTTATGGTCGATGCTGCCACTGGCCAAACCCACGGATCGGTGTATTGACTGATCAACATCCCGTCGGCCCCCACCACCGGTATTCCAGCCTTGGAGATGTCGCCCGCGCGTATGGCTGCATCTAAACCTTGAGACGATGGCGAAACTGCAAGCGCGAACGCGCCATCGGCGATGAACTTACGGATGACACCTTCTCCTACGTCGGCCTTCCACTCATCGTTCACCATCTGCAAGCTGAGCAATCGTCCGCAGATACCACCCT
This sequence comes from Actinomycetota bacterium, assembly GCA_046262935.1. Taxonomy (GTDB): domain Bacteria; phylum Actinomycetota; class CADDZG01; order JAHWKV01; family JAHWKV01; genus JBHELT01. Next base: position 12,011 of record JBHELT010000094.1, read on the forward strand.
CGCGATTCACGCGGTTTTTGACGGCATCGAGAGCCACTGGTACTTCGCCAAGGAAGGTCGCACCGATCCCGGTTCGCACAACCGTCGCCCCGAGTTTGATGCTGGTGCCAGTTACGCCCACGTCGGTTGCCCCACCATTGCGTCCGCGGGCGCAACCGAGTGAGCCGCCCCGAATCCCGGCCTTGGTAGAGGTTCTTCCGGCCGCGTCTTTACCCGCAGCATCCGTGGTCGAGGTTGCGGTTCCACCAGTGGCCTGTTCACCCGCAACCACGCGCGACCTGGTTGACGTGTGAGTGATGTACCGGGGGCCGAAAGACACGGCAGACACCAGAACAACTCCTACCACGACTGGCAGGATCTTTACCCTGCGTAGATTCATCCCGCGGCTCCGACGAACCTCCGTCGCTGGATCATGTAGATGGGCAAAAGCAGAAACGTCAATGTGATTACCATCATCGCAGCGTCGCCCGGTCGAGAACGGAACAATCGCCAACCTGCCAACACCCTTTTTATGATCTTGTCGAAGATGGAGTGACCTGGCTCGCCTGCGCTCGCCGCAAGCGGATCGACGGTGATCTCTGAGCCATCGATGGCAGACGATCCTGGGGCGAACGAGATGACAGGATCCGCCGCAGGGTCCGAGAAAACACTCTCATTGGTTGGCAGCAGATATATACCGTAGTGAGACTCCGCCTGCACCCCGGCGAGTTGAAAGACCTGACGACTCCTGCCGGCCTTTGCGTCGCCGTAATAGATGATCTCGATACCGACCACTTCGGGCGAATCGTCGTCGTTCAATGAGCGTTCGGAATACGAGAGGAAACGCTGCTTCTGGATGACCGCTTGGAACCCACCGGGGGAACCGTTCTTGAAAGTGTCATCAGGTTCGGGGAAAGTGATCGAGGCTTTACCTGCCAGGGTCGATGCCATCGCCGACAGTGCTTGATTCAGATCGCACGCGTCTTGACAGCTAACATCGAACACTCCGTCTTGATTGGTATCGATCTGAACATCGTTGATCGTTCGCGTGAACGACCCATGCGCTTTACCCGGGCGGCCTCTCGCCCACGTCTCTGCGATCGTGCGCAACTCCCCGATCCTTATGGAAGGTCCGATAGAGATCCCACGAAGGATAGCTTGAGAGTTTGCAACGAGGCCTCGTGTCGGATCCCTGTAGATGGAACTACTCGCGAAGGTTGAACGCACCTTCAGGTCTTGGGGTGACTCCAAAGTGCCGCTGCCAGCGCTCCCCCAAACGGCCTTTGCCTTCGAGTCGCATGAAACCCCGGCAAGGTCGTGATCTCCGGTGGCATGGGCCGGATTGCCCTCGGAGTCTGTGCAGGTCGTCGACGTAAATGGCCAGTCCACTGACCTGTTTCGGAAATCGCCCAAGGTAGCATCGTCAGGAGCGATCGGGATTACGGAGGCTTCTGTCTCGGCGTCGGCCATGGATACCTTCGAGACCCTTGATACGAAAAGGTCACGATTGCCTGGATCGATCGGCAGCGAGGATAGGGTCGTATCGATCGAAGGAAGATCTTCGGGAGCGGTGTTTCCTAGAGCCAGGTTCCAGACGCCGCGTTGCAGTCCCCCCGTTGTCAGTGAGCGAAGACCGAACGCGCTACCGCCCGCCGCAAGGTTGACATCGGTTCGCCCATCTTTCTCATCGACATCAGTGGTCAAGGTGTCTGGGTTACCGGGTTTCGGATCGACCGACAACGCGATGCCGTCGCGCAGAACCTGATAGCGCTGAGGTAACCCAGACGCGTTGGAATCAGATGCATCCGGAACGAACAGGCGGCGAATTACCGGGTCAACTGACACACGGCCGTAACCATTGCCGGCGAAGTCTTTGAAGATGAGACCCGAGGGTAAAGGTGTTCGCCGCGCATCGGCGACCACAAGACCTGCGGGTGTTTGCATGTAGATCCTCCCAGAGGTCTGATCGAGACCGATCGAATAATCCTGACCAGCCTCGGTGTCGCCGGTCGCGATGACGCCCAAGAAGGAACTCTTTAAGCCATCGAAAACCCATGCTCCCCGACCGGCCCCTTTATTGGCGGTGAGGAAGAAGATGCGGTCCGATCCAGGGTCGAAGATCGTCGACAGCGGACCGGGGACCGCAGGGAAAACATCTTCGGGATCGACGTCGTCGAGTTGACTGTTAGTCCCCAAGTGGATCCTCACAACCTGCGATTGGATGCCGCTCGAGTTGTAGCAATCGACGTAGAGCACTGAAGGGTCGATGCTGCTGCGAGATGTCGTAGGAGAGTAGTGGAAGTCGAGGGCACCGAAACACGAGCTGAGGCGATGTTGGCCGATCAAGGTGCCGTCGAAGCTCCTTTCTTCAACTTGCAAGAGAGCACCCAATGCATCTGCTTGGTTGCGCACGAGCATGTAATAGCGGTCCGACTCCTGATGGTAAGTGAACGACAAGGGGACAGAATCGGCGTTTGGCCAGAGCGTGAGGGGATCGGTTGGCTTCAAGGAGCCAAGGTCGAGGCTGACCAACTTCTTGGTCTCGAGGCTCCCCTCGTAGGTGTCGATGAGGAAATGCATCTGGTTGTGAACGGTATCCAGGGCCCACATCCAATCGGTGGAACGCTGAGCGGGCGCCTCGCTGATCTTGGGGATATCCGTAGTGCGCAGAACTTGCAATGTGTCTAGATCGAACTCGGTGAGTACCGTCGTTTCCAATCTCGAGATCCGATAGCCCCGCCTCGTTGCCGGGTCGAGCATCACATTCCCACTAGCTCCGATCGCTCCATCGCCGCTCGGACGGGGAAACGTTGAGTCTTTAGTGATAGCGCTGTACGCAAAAGCCGACCGCCCAAGGATCCCCGAGAAAAGGACGAAAGCAAGCAATAAGGCCAAATGCCTTGATCGTCCCTGAAAGCGGATGGACCGGGGGCTCGTCGCCCCCGGTCCATGGTCGTTTGTCCGCATCGTTTACATGTTCCTAGCGGTCGTGATTATCGATCAGCAGTTCTCACCGGGTGTTCCGGTCTTGAATGGAGCCGTGTTGACCGGGTACCCCGGAGGGCCAAAATCATCATCACACCAATGCCAGCCAACGGTCGTGCGGAAGGTCTTCGGAGGCATCGGCGCCCCTACACCGTAGATCTCCATCGTACCGGCGAAAACGATCGATTCGATATCGTGAGTGACATCGCAACCTCCCCCCTGGTTGGGCTTGTCGGGAGCGGCTGCCAATTGCATGCGGAAGTTTCTCTTGTCACCACTGTTGGTCGCGAGGTGCATCCGCCCAGAGAATTCCCAGGCCCCCCTACCTCGCACGAATCCCATCCGCTCGATGGTCCAGTCGGCTCCATTGATGGTGAATGTTCCCGCGTCACCGCCACCATACGTTTGACCGCAATACCCGTAGAACCAGGTGGGCGCTCGCAATGAGCACTGAACTATCGAAGACATCGGATCTATACATCCAACGCCGAATGAGTCTTCAGCTGAGATCTTGCCCGAACAGGACGGCAACGATCCGGGAACGGGGTTCGTGTTTCGAACGATGTGACAGCCCTTGATCTGTGGAGGGTTCGTGTTTGGAATGGTCTTACAAGTTGGAGGCAGTGTCGACGGCTTCGGGATGCCAAGCTCGTCAACGATGATGTTGCCTGCACCATCGCGCGCTTCTACATATTCACACTGGCCCGGGAAAGTCGATATGCCACTGACATGCAAGATATGAACAGGCGTATGAGAAGCCTGCGCAGCAGGGATGAAACCCACCGCTGAGAAAACCATCATGCTGGCGAGTACCAGCTTGCCGATCAAACGATCCTTCATTTCACCCTCCTCGTTTTGTTCTTGTTTGGTCCTGCACCGTCTTGTCTATACGTGAAAGATTCGACGTTCTGTCCCAACTTCCTGCTTGCCTAACCTTTTGTTTCGAGTAATTGCCACATTTCGGGCGAAACCTGGCCTTGATTTCCGCATTTGCCGTCTGATATATAACACCTGACTCAGTCGTCAGTTTTTCGGATTATGACCCTGGCGTGAGGTTAGGTCAAGACTAGGAGGCGGATCGTGCGGCGCAAAGCATCGGTTCTGGTATCAGCAGGGCTCATCGGGCTCGTCGGACTAATCGGGATAGGCATGATTTCGCGCCCCGCACCGGCCGGGGCAACCGCATCAAGGACCCTCGAGGCAACCTTCACTTCGGTGGCGAACGGCTGGACCAAGGTCGAGCGTTGGAAGGACAACTCCTCGAGCTTTCTCAGTGAGGGATACCCAACCGACGGTCGCGGCGACCAGCAAGGGCAGCGGGTCACTTTCTTCGGAAGCGCCGAACCACACTCTTCGCGCTTTCTCCTTTACTACGCGCCGGGATGGAGCACCGGGACCAAGGCAGCCCCCGTTCTGCTGGTACACGGCGCCAACCAACAACCGGACTTTGCGTGGGCAAACCCCAACGAATACGGCGCCGATCTTTGCGGGGCAAGCACTTGCCCGACGACGGGTCTGATGCAGTATCTCGACTCACGCAGCTACAAAGTCTTCGCTATCGGGTTTCCTCACAAAAATGGCGACGGGTACTACTGGGCAGAGCAGATCCACGACGCGATCGAGGTGATCAAGAGCCGCACAGGTGCATCGACCGTCGATGTGGTCGCTTGGTCCAAAGGCGGATTCAACGCAAGGATGTACGCGTCGAGCGTCAAGGCTTCTTGGGGCACCGCATACGCGAACAACATCCGCAAGTTGGTGCTTATGGGCACACCAAACAACGGGTTCGACTACCCATTTCGTCATGGGATCCTCCCCGCGGTTGGCGTCTATAGCGAATGCGGAGTAGGTGCCAACGGCGCCGTTGCCAGCGACTGGCTGGTTTGTTATGGCGTTTGGTACAACCACCCTGAATGGGCCTATGGATCGAGTTGGTATCCGGGGTCGAAACAGATGTTGAAACGGTGGGATGGCACCTACGGGCTGCCGACCAATGAACAGGACTATTACACGACCTATTACGGCGGCTGGGGGTACGCCTCTCATAGCGACGGCATTACGGCATTCACTGGAGGCAGCCTGGTAGACAGCGTACGGACCGCCGGGATACCGGCAGCGATCCGCACTTATCGCATCTGTGGCAACGTGAACGACATACCCAATATCCACAACGAACACACAGGCACAAGCGACGGATTGATCTTCACTTCGAGTTGCACAAGCACAACCGGAATAGGCAATAACGCTGGCGGTTCAACTCTCGCGATCAATCACAGCAAGCTTGGGTGGTACTCGTCTTCGATGTCGCAGGTCGAGTCGTGGCTGGCGGCCCCCTGAGGTCATCTGCCCCGAGATCCTCCCAGAAACGTTGTCGCTGAAAGAAGGTGAAAGGCATCCGGCGTCGTACATGTTAGGCATGAGAAGAACACACGTTATCTCGACGGTCGCCGCGCTCGCCATGGCGATCGGCCTGGTCGCTCATGCCGAAGGGGCCGGTCACCTTCCACCACAAGGTCCCGCCCATATCGGATTCGCTTCTGACTTCCCCGCGCTGATCGATCATGAATGGCCTTTCAGGATCGGGGGTTGGGGTGGATCGTCTGCCGGTACTGCTATATCCCACGTCCCGGTGATATTCGTACACGGCAACAATGTCGATGCAGCCGATTGGTATCCGGTGCGCGATGGCTTCAAGGCGGCTGGCTGGACCGACCAAGAGTTGTACGCCCTTTCCTACAACGGCCTCGGGGCGAACAACGGAACTGCCTTGTTCACATCGAACCCGCAACGCGACCAAGAGCACACCGACATGGGTTGGGATGGAAGCGCCAGAGTGACCGAAGACGACGCGAACGTGCCAGACCTCTACGACTTCATCATGGCAGTCAGGACTTATACAGGTTCGGCGAAGTTCTCGATCGCCGCTCACTCTTTGGGTGTGACTCTCGCACGCAAGACCCTGAAGGTTCATCCCGAACTTAGGTCGGACCTGGCCGCATTCGTGGGCATAGCAGGCGCGAACCATGGAACCTCGTTCTGTCCGCCAGGGTCCGAGACAACGGTTGAGTCCTGCAACGAGATCGCCGCAGGAACCGCATGGCTCGATGAACTGAATGGCCCCGATGGGTCAGACGAGACATATGGCCCGACGAGATGGATGACTGTGTTCGACGGAACCGGCGTAGGAGATCCGGCGTTCGCTGGACCGATCTACGCCGAGAGCCCTGTGCTAAAAGGCGCCGACAACCGACGGTTCCCATTCACCTATCACAACGATTTGCGACTTGACCCCGCGATCGTCGCTGTTTATCGGGCCTTCCTCGAAGGAGCTTGAACCTTCGAGGCCGGCTTCCGAGAGTCGGCCGCCTTGTTGATACTCGATCTCAGCAGCTTCCCAACGCCAAGGTGATCGGCGACGCGGTCTTGGTCTAGTTCCGCGATCTCACCTTGATAAACGATCTGTCCGCTCTGAAGGATGAATGCTCGATCCGCGACTTTCAGACTGATCGACACATTCTGCTCGACCATCAAGATGGTGACACCGGATTCATTGACCTTCTTGAGAACTTCGAATACCTCGGTGACCATGATGGGCGACAGACCAGCCGATGCCTCGTCGACGAGGATCAACTTCGGCTCGGCCATCAGCGCTCTTGCCACCGCTAGGGCAGCCTGCTGTCCGCCGGACATCGAACCTGCAAGTTGGTTCCTGCGTTCCTCTAGGACCTTGAACCGTTGATACACAGAGTCGAGCACCGCGCTGTAGCGCGACTTGTCACGCCGGCGCAATGCGTACGCGCCTAGCCTGAGATTCTGCTCAACAGTCAGCTCCGGGAACACTTGCCTGCCCTGGGGGACATGCGCCATGCCAGCGGCTACTCGGTCTTCAGCCTGCATATCGGTAATGTCGTGCCCCGCGAGCGTTATGCGACCCTGCCAAACCGGCACTATTCCCGCGATGGCTTTCATGGTCACGCTCTTGCCGGCCCCGTTCAATCCGAGGATCGCCGCTATTTCACCTTGTCGAACACTGAATCCCAGATCGTGAAGAACGGTGTTGCTGCCGAAACCGGTGGTCACACCTTCAACTTCGAGCAGGTCGGAGCTGCTCATGCTGGCACCTGCTCGGCGGGTTCTTCGCCGAAGTAAGCGGCGATCACCTCGGGATGCGATGCGATCTCTTCACGGGTGCCCTGGGCAAGTATCTGTCCGAAGTTGAGGACATAGATGTAGTCGCAGAGTTCGAGCACCATCGGGATGTTGTGCTCGATGAGTAGAACTGTTCTGCCGAGTTCATCGCGCAGGTCCTTGAGTCGTGCGGTGAGGTTCTCGACCGCGGCTGGAGAGAATCCCGCCGACGGCTCGTCGAGAAGCAATAACTCCGGTGCAGTAACCAGAGCGCACCCAAGTTCCACGAGTCGCTGTTGACCGTGCGAGAGATTCTTGACCGGAGTTTCTGCATAGCGACCGAACCCAAGGGCATCGATGGCCTGCCCAGCGCGCTCCCTCAAGGTCTGTTCGACCCGCGCTACCGAGGGCGGATAGATAAGGGCCTGAGTAACCGAATAGGTTGCAAGTTGATGCTGAGCTAAGAGGAAGTTCTCGAAGACCGATAGGTTCTTCGCAAGACCGATCAGTTGGAATGTGCGCCCGATACCCACTTCAGCCCTCTCGTGGGGGCCGAGGTCGCTCAGAGAGACCCCACCGAAGGCGACGTGGCCGGTCTGGGGTACCCGGAGGCCAGATATGACATTGAACAGTGTTGACTTTCCGGCACCGTTTGGCCCGATCAATCCAACGATCTGTCCTTTCTTCACCTCGATCGATGCGTCATCGACCGCCGCGAGGCCACCGAACCGCACGGTGACGTTTTTCACCTCAAGCAACGGCCCGCTCTCGAGATGCGGCCGCTCGGGCATCCCGGCGGGGCGGGGCAGGTCGGGCAGTTTCGGGAGCACCAGTTCGTCGGTCTGCTTAGCCTTGGCGACCTTCTTCTCACGCGCTTCATGCAACATCTCTGCGAACCCACCCGGATGGGCTGCCACGGTATAGATCAACAGCACCGCACCAACGATCAGATCCCAGCCTGTGAGGAACTTCAATATCGCCGGAGAAAGAGCGAAGAACACCGCCGCCGTCGCTACTCCTCGGCGATTCCCCGATCCCCCGATCACCACGATGATCACCAACAGCATCGACCAAAGAGGAGTTGTGATGTAACCGTAAGTCTCGGAGTTCACATAACCTGCCCCATGACTATTGAGGGCCCCGGCCACCCCTGCGAATGCACCAGAGATGACGAAGGCAGTCAACTTGTACCGCGTGATGTTCACACCGAAAGATTGCGCCACCGATTCGTCCTCACGGATGCCATGCATCGCACGGCCGAGTTTGGTGCGAACCAAATTGTGATCCAGCATCCAGAGCACTATCAGCACGACGCCCGCAAAAGCAAGATAGTCACCCTTGTTATCTAAAGACGTGTGACCAAATAGCCTGCGCGTCATCTCGATGCCGGCGGAGCCGCGCGTGAGAGGCCGCCATTTGAAGAACGACTCTTCGACCATGAGAGCGAAGCCGATAGTCACTATGGCTAGATAGAGGCCCTTCAATCTAAGGGCCGGCACGCCGATCACGAAGGCAACCCCGCCACCAACCACAGCTGCCACGATGATGCCAACGGGAAGAGGCAGGGCGAGTCCTCGGGTCGTAACTATTCCGCTGGCGAAAGCCCCGATACCAAGCAGTGCTCCTTGGCCGAGCGATATCTGGCCCGCATAACCCATGAGTACATTGAGTGAAAGCGCCCCCGCTACGTACGCGATGGCAGTTATCAAAAACCCCATCCGATACGCATTGAAAACGCCAGGCATCGCTCTTGTGAGCAAGGGCGGGATCGTGGCGAACGCTATGAATGCCAACACGAAGTTGAGCGTCCTCGGCGACGGCCTCAATCGGAACCTCCTAGGAGCCCCTGTGGCCTGAAAACCAAGACTGCGATCACGATCATGAAAAGCGCAAGAAGTTCTGGATGAGGGAAGGACGAGCCCGAGAAGATCTCGCCAACGATGGCCTGGGTGAGTCCCACAGCGATGCCCCCGATGAACGCCCCCGGCAAACTCCTAAGTCCCCCGATCAAGGCAGCCGCGAGGCCGTAGATGAAAAGAAGCGTCATGAACCCTGGGACGAAGGAGCCGATATTGGGTTCGATCAGCAGCGCTGCGATGACTGCGATCATCGAAGCCGAGACCCAGGTGAAGGAACCAACGCGCCGGAGGGGTACGCCAACCAACCGCACCGCAGTTGGGTCCTGAGCCGCGGCGAGCACCCCGAGGCCAAAGTCCGTCCGTCGCAAGAAGGCTGTGAGCGCGAATCCGAGAGCAAGCGCGACCAAGAGCGAGAGCAGATAAGTAGGGCTTACGTAGAATCCGAAGAGGCGGGGGCCAAGGCCGCGGACGGGGACCGGAAGGATGCGCGGGCTCACACCAAACACCTTGAGTTCAACCGAGAGCAGCAGGAACAGAAGTCCAATGGTCGCAACGGCCACCGACAGCCGGCTCGCATCTGCCATCCGTCTGACGACCAACGCGTCGAACGTATATCCGATCGCTCCCACGACGACCAGTGCGACAGCCGCAGCTGCGATCCACGGCAAGTGAAGCTCTTTCACGGCAAACGACGCAACGAATAAACCGAAGGTCCCCAGTTCTCCTTGAGCGAAATTGAGAACCCTAGAACCGCGATAGATAAGCACAAGCCCGACGGCCAGTAAGCCGTAGATGCCGCCGTTGGCGATACCCGAGACGATCGTGCGACCCAAAGAGGTTTACCTAGAAGTGTTCTTGACAGGAAAGGGTTTCGCGCCACCCCAATTTGTTAGCAGGACTCACAAATGACTCGAAGGCATTCCCCGTGATCCCGGCAACGTGCCCGTTCTTCGAGAAATCGATCGGGCACCCTGGCGTTATCGCCTTATGTTTACCGGTCAACATCAGTCCAGCGATCTTGTTGCGTGTGCAGTCTTTCCCGCAATCAAGGAATAGCTGATTGAGTTGTTTCATCCCCAACCAGACCTGCCAAAGGATGTCATTGGGGTCATGGCCCTGGGTGCCATACTTGGCTTGCGCGGCTTCGAACACCGCCATCTCTTCGGCGTACATGCCAGAGTGCGGGCCTGAAGCGTAGGCGGGCCATGCCGCGATCCCTTCGAACGGTTTGTCCAACGGATCTACCGGAAGCGTATCGGTTGTGGTGTTGAACGGGAAAAGGAGCCAAACCGGATGGAAGGTCTGATTTCGTGCTTGCTCGATGATGTTGATCGCGGCCAAGGCATTCTCCCAGACGAAAACCGTCGCAGCCTTGGCATCCTGCATGTCCTTGATCTCTTTGGTGTAAGTCCCCTGATTCTTGATCACCGAGTCATCGGCCTTTATGTTCACTTTGCCAGCCACGACTCTCTTGAAGGCAAGCCATCCCGGGTCCCAATCGCCGCTGCCACGATGGATGATCCCGATGTCCTCGCCCCTGTGATGCGAGACCATCCACTCCCCCGCCAACTCGCCAAGTTTCTCTTCGGTTACGAGATAGCTGTAAGAGAACTTCTTGGTCAAGTCTTCTGTCGCAACATGGTGGATGTACAACATGCGGTTGTCTTCGGCCCATTTGCGGACGGCTGGTATCTGTTCGAAGCCGATGCCACCCAGCATGAAGAAAGGATTCAATGCTTGACAGGCTGGCGCCGCGGTCTTAACCGCCACGTCGGGGCTGTATGCGTCGTCCTCCCAATGCATGTCGATGTTACGGTTGTAAACGCCACCGTGATCGGCAAGCCACTTCCAATAGACGTTGAAGTCGTCAGCATCTGTATTGAAGGCTTTTCCCAGCGAGAGCGCCGCATGTGCGCACAGTGTGATAGTCGTCGAGTTGATCCCGATATGATCTTCAGCGGCCGCGAAAAGATCCGCTACAGGAACACCTCCCGGATCCAACGTCACATTCACGCCGCCCCTCGTCGCGATCGGTTTGGGCTTCTGGCCTGCCGCCCTTTGAGTTGGGCCAAAAGTTGGAGCCGCACCCGTTACTGCCGGTGCCGCGGTCTGTTGAGCCGATGCCGAAGGATCGGGAATCGGTGTGCCCCGCTGTTGAGCGGCTGAAAGTGATTGGGTTGCAGTCGGGGGCGGTAGTTTCACGACCAACGAGCTAACGGTCAAAAGTAAGACGGCGGCCCCAGCGATCGTTGAACGATATTCCCTGGGCACCGGGTCGCGCCTGAACAAGTCGATCGTCCATCGCATCAGTTCATTCATCGCGCCCTCCAGTATCACTATGGCCCAAATCGCGAACAAAAGTGGGAAGGGTGACCCTGGATGGCCGGTCAGAGGCGTGAAAGATCGTCTGGTTCGCTTGTTTCGTGACCGTCGCCTCAACGCTCAACTCACCCGTATTCGGATTGCGGTCGTATCGAGGAAAGTCGCTCGATGTAACGATCACAGCGATCCGGTGACCAGTTTTGAAAACGACCGCACTCGCCCATAGATCGACGGCGAACTCCTGGGCTTCTCCTGGCGTGAGAAGTTGACGGTCCCCGCCGTTTCGGTAACTGGCTCGCAAGATCCCGTCGGCAACGTTGAACATGCGGCCATCGGGGTGAACATCGCACAACTTCACGACCCAATCTGTATCGATGACATCGGTGGCGGCGAACAGATGCGCTTTGATGTCGCCAACGACTTCGATATCTTCAATCAAGACATCCGAGATATAAGTCAGAACGTCGGAGCGTGAAAGAAGCGTCGTTTGATCAACCGGGCCGCGGATGAATGATCCGGGCATCAATATATTTCCACCCTTGGTTGGACAAGGGTCCTCGGGGTCGTAGATGAAAGTGTCTGCACCGCCTTCGACAGATACAACGTCGCGGCTCAAACCGCCCTCGGGTTGGAAGTACCAGTCGACATCCGTATAGCCGGCGGGTGGCCAGGAGTCCGCGCCGCGCCATCGGTTCTCTCCCATGACGAAGATCTTCACCGAAGGCTCGTCGTCGATCCCAGTGACGATCCCTTTCAACCTCTGATCGAACCACCGCAGATTGAGCGCCGTCAGGTCGCCGGTAAGGTCTAAGGACAAACCGCTAGCCCTGAGACCGAAGTCCAACTCGCCAACGTAGTTGAGGAAGGCCGCGTGCCCCCAAGGACCAACGATCAAGCGCGTCTTGTCACGGGCCGTTTCAGTCGCAGCCTGCGATCGCATGAAGGCGAATGTCTCCAGATCGTCTTCGAGGAGTGGGTCGTACCAGCCGGCCAGGATCAAGGCAGGCACCATGACATCGGCTTGACGGTGTTTCGACAAGATTTCGTCGGTGAACTTGTCGGGAACCGGATGTTTCATCAGTTCGAAGAAGAACGGAAGGAAGTCGGGGTCCCCCGGTTGCGCCGCCGGAAGTGATGTTTGAGGCATGTGCCTTACGTTGGAGTCGAATGCGTCAACTTCATCGACCATAGCCAAGAACGAGGGCCAAAGGTCGGGGCTTCCACCCTTCTTTCGCAAGATCTCCGACAACCCGATCCCGCCAAGCGCCCAACTCTGGATGAGGCCAACGCTGAAGGCCCCGTTGCGCCAAACATGCGGGTAGAGATCACGCGGTGCGGTGGCGGTTGAGATCGCCTTCAATGAAGGCGGGGCGGTCGACGCGGCATTCCAACTGGCGCCTCCCATATAAGAGATGCCATACATACCAACATCACCGGTGGAGTATGGAAGGGTTGCCGCCCACTCGACGGTATCGAAACCGTCGTCGAATTCGTTGCGGTACAGATAGAACTCTTCGCCATCAGAGGCCCAGCGGCCGCGAACATCCTGGATGACCACAACGTAACCCTCGGCAGCCGCGCGCATCGGGTCGAGCAGAGGGGCGACGAACGGCCAGAACTCCTTGTTGTAAGGGGTTCGTTGCACGAGGACCGGGTAACGGCCCTCTTCGGATGGCCTGTATACGTTTGCCCGCAGCACAGTGCCATCGCGCATCTTGGCATCGACGTTGCGTTCGACTATGACGTTCATCGGTAGGCCTCCACGAAAGCACCGACCGTCGCGGGCAAGTCATATTCCTGCTTCCAAGACCAGTCGGCGGCAGCAGACGAGTCGTCGAGGGACCTTGGCCACGAGTCAACTATCCGCTGGGCCTCTTCGTTCGGTGAGAAATCGATACGGGCGCCAGGAACCTGGCGGATAACTTCTTCGCGGATGTCACTCGCCGATGGCGAGGTCCCCGCGACAAGGTAGCACCTGCGCGAAAGTTCCACCTGATCAGTCGCGCTGAGTTGGATCAGGGCTTGCACCGCATCGGCTATGTAGATGATCGGGATAGCGGTTTCAGCAGCAACCGGTACGACGATAGGCTCACCTTGGGCAGGCAGGTCGATCATCAAAGAAGAGTATGCGGAGAGACCCGTCGCGCTTCGACCTGGTCCGATGACAGAAGGTAAACGCACCGCCCTGAAGTCGAAACCGTAGCGCGACGCATAGTACTCGCCAAGTCTCTCACCGAAAACCTTGGTCACCCCATATATGGAAGATGGGAACTGCGGCGCATCATCGCTCACAACGTCACCCGCCGCTCGTCCGTAAGTTGCGATCGTAGACGTGAAAACCATCTGCCTCACCCCGAACAGCCGGCAGGCTTCTAGGAGATGGAAAGTGCCATTGGCATTGCCCATAACGCTTGAGAGCACATCGGCCTCAGCGACCGCAGACAGAAGTGCTCCCGCGTGGAATACAACTTCAGGGCGCACCTTCGACATCGCATCGATCACGTGGGGCAAAGAGGCTAGATCGATGGTCATCGTCTCTACGTCGGGAAAGCCTCGGTTCACTTTGTCCAGAGCGACCACTTCGTCGCCGCGGGCCGTTAATACTTCAACGAGTTTGCGGCCGACGAAACCCGATGCTCCGGTAACAAGCACCCTCATGATGAGGACTCCATAGGTCCCCAGCGCACGGTCGTAGCCGCCCAGGAGTACCCTGTTCCAGCCGCGAGCAGCACCGCTATATCGCCGTCGTTCAAAGCACCGGCATCGCGCGCAAGAGTTAGCGCGAACAAAGGATCGACCGCGCTCATGTGACCGAAGTGATCAAGATAGATCGATTGGTCCTCACGAAGGCCAAGTTCAACGGCTATGGAATCGTGCAGGGACTTCTTCATATGGATGGGCAGAAGCATGTCGATGTCACTTACCAGGTACCCGCTCCGCTCCACCGATTCGGTCGCAACCTTGATGAAGTACTTGAGAGTGATCGGGTCCAGGCGTCGTTTCATCTCTTCGCCGTAGTACAACTGAAGAAAGTGCATGCGGTCGTCAACGGTGTCGTGACTTGCGGGGTGAACGCTTCCGCCGCCCGATACGCGCACATGGTCGGAGAACGAACCGTCGGTCAAGATGCTCGAGGCTAGGACTTGGTTCGAGGTCTCTCCCTTACGTAAGAGCGCGGCTACCGCGCCGTCGCCGAAATTGAACATGAAGCGGCTTCGCTCGTTGGAGTAATCGAGCAGGTGCGATTCCTTTGCGGCTCCGACCATGAGCACCGAGTTCAGGTGCGGATCGGCCCTCAGCATGTCCGTCACAGCCTTAAGACCAACCGGGGCTCCGGCCGAGACATTGACCATCTCCATAGCGAACCCCTCTATTCCAAGGGCATGCTGGATCTTGGGGGCGGCCTGCCAGACCATGTAATCCTTCCAATGGGAGCCGAAGTAGACGACAGCGTCGACTTCCGAGGGGTCGTTTCGTTCAAGCAAAGACCTGGCAGCCGAGATGCACATGTCACTAACGTGCTCATCGGGCCGCGTGACGTGCTTGCCTTTTATGCCGAACTTATCTACAAGGACGCTTTCGGGGATGCCACTCAGCTCCGAGATCTCGGAGGCGGGCATGAATCGGTCTGGAACGTAGGTGTCGAGATCCACTATCCCAACCGCGACTTCATCGATTCGGTTCAAACGCCCATACTCCCTGACTCGCCCTAGGTGTAAAATATGACTCACCTGTCAGTTTAATCGCAGCGTCCGGCGAGTCAATAGGGCACTAGGATCGAATGAACATCAGTGAGCCGATAACGGAAACATCGGTCGAAAGGACCATCTCTACCTTGCCTGAGCGTAAGAGCAGTGCTCGAACCGGGCTCACGCCCAAAGGCGAAGCGACCCGAGCAAGACTCATCGAGATAGCCGAGGAAGTCTTCGGCGAGATCGGGTACGACCAGGCTTCGATATCTGAGATAACGCGTCGCTCTGGGGTAGCTCAGGGAACCTTCTATCTTTACTTCAACAGCAAGAAAGAGATCTTCTCGGAACTGGTTCGACAGATAGGGCGCAACGTTCGCCATGAGATCCAGGCCTCGGTCGAAGGCCTCACCAAACGCTCCGAAATCGAGCGCAAAGGCTTTGAGACTTTCTTTGAATATGTTCGCCAGCATCCCAGCATCTACCGCATTGTTCGACAAGCGGAGTTTGTCGATCGCGACGCCTTCCGCGACTACTACGAAGGTTTCGCCAACGGATACAAAGCCGGACTAAAACAGGCAAGCGCGAAGGGCGAAGTGAAAGCCATCGACCCTGAGGTACTAGCTTGGTGCCTTATGGGCATGGGCGACCTCATCGGCATCCGTTGGATCCTTCTGCGCGATGAAGGCAAAGTTCCCAAGAAGGTGCTCGACACGATGATCGATTTCATCACAGGTGGGATGATCGCCGCGACCAGCAACTCGCACAAGAAGAGATAACGACCGATGCCATCGTTCAACCATGAATCTATGGGGTTCTGGCTTTCACGGCGAGCTGCATTGAGTCCTCATCGGGTCGCCATCGATTTCGAAGACCAAACCATCACCTACCGCGAGCTAGAAGATCGAACCATCAGGTTTGGCGTTTTTCTCGGGCAAGCGAGCGTTACGAAAGGCGATCGGGTTGCGATCCTCTCCGAGAACAGGCCCGAGTACATAGAAGCCTTCTTCGCATGCGCCAAACTCGGCGCCGTGCTTGCTCCCATCTCATGGCGGCTGACTGAGCCTGAGATGCGATGGCAATTGAACGACTCGGACCCCTCGGTGCTCATCGTTTCAGGAGATTACGCAGAAACTGCCAAGAGTATTTTCGATGGGCAAGTGCTGGTTTTCGACGACATCAACAGGACGGCGGTCGCATCTGCCGAGCCCGAGGGTCCAGGCGACGCATCAACGTGGAACGATCCGCTCATGATCTTGTACACGAGCGGAACGACAGGGGTCCCCAAAGGAGCGGTCCTAACCCACGGCAATTTCTTCTGGGGGAACCTCAACATCCTCGTGAATGCCGACTTCTCATCAGATGAAGTTAGCCTGGTTTTTCTGCCGATGTTCCACATCGGTGGATGGAACGTGAACACCTTGCCTGTTTTCCTGAAGGGCGGAATGGTTGTTTTGGAGCGCTCCTTCGATCCATCGCGTACGTTGGATCTCATCCAAAGCAAGAAAGTAACTTGGCTGATGGGCGTCCCTGCGACGTATCTGTTCATGAGCCAGCAACCCGGGTTCGAGCATGCGGACCTATCTTCGGTCAGAACGATGGTAGTTGGCGGCGCCCCAATGCCGGAGTCTCTGTTAAAAACATACGCAGCCAAAGGCCTTAACATCATTCAGGGGTACGGGCTCACCGAGTTGGCCCCAAACGCATTGCTCCTTCCGATGCAAGCCGCTGCGTCGAAACTCGGCTCTTCTGGTAAGCCCTACTTCTTCACAGACACGCGATTGATGGACGACGACGGCAACCTCGTCGATGCTCCCGGCACAGCGGAGATAGTCGCGCGGGGCCCCGTAGTGATGTCCGGTTATTGGAACCGGCCCGATGCAACCGATGAAACCATCAAAGACGGATGGCTGCATACTGGCGATGTTGGCCGCACCGACGAAGACGGCTTCTACTGGATCGTGGATCGCAAGAAAGACATGATCATCACCGGTGGCGAGAATGTGTACCCTGCCGAGATCGAGAACGTCCTTTATGACCATCCCGGAGTTGGCGAAGCGGCGGTTATCGGGATCCCTGACGACCGCTGGGGTGAGATGGTGCACGCGATCGTTGTGCCAACCGATCCGGCTGTAACCAAAGACTCCATCGAGAAGCATTGCCGTGAAAGACTCGCACCGTTCAAGGTACCCCGCTCGATCGAACTGCGAGCAGACCCGCTACCCCGAACGCCCGCCGGCAAAGTGAAGAAGGCCGAGTTGCGCAGTCCTTGGTGGGAAGGGCGCAGTACAAAGATATGAAACTTGCTCTCGCCCGCAAAGTGCTCATCGCCTCTGTCGTCGGTACAGCAGCTGGCCTTTTCATGGCCCCGCTGGCGTATGGGTCGCACATGGTCGGACACGGGGCCCCCGCCGCCGCCGACAAACTCTTCGCCGCCGACTTCATAGTGCCCAAAGACCAGGAACTCGGTTTCGACCTCGGAGGGTTCGGTGGGATCACGAAGGGCCAAGGATTGGCGTTCAACCCAGTCATCTTCGTACATGGCAACGCGTATGACGCCAACTTCTGGGACAGCGCAGTCGAAGACGGCGTAACCACGATCAACGTGCGCAAGTACTTCAGGGCCGCCGGATATACCGATCAAGAGATCTGGGGCATTTCGTACAACGGCAAAGGATGTTCCGATACGGCCGCGTGCGGCACAGCAAACGACATAAACGTGGCCGACCTCTACCCGTTCATCCAGGCGGTCCGGTCTTACACGGGGTCGGGCAAGGTTGACATAGTCGCCCACTCGCTTGGTGTGACGGTGGTGCGCAAAACCATCAAGAACCACCCTGACCTGTTGGGTCAGATCGAAGACGCAGTCTTCGTCGCCGGAGCCAATCACGGCACATCGGCTTGCCGAAACCTGGCGGGGACCTGGTACGGATGCGACGAAGTGGTTCCGGGTTCGGCTTGGCTAGACGATCTGAACACATGGGACCCCAATGGTGAACGTGACGAAACACCCGGGCCGATCCGATACATGACCATCTATGACGGATCCGGAGCATCGGACAACTTCTTCGTTGGTCAAGATGCCCAGAGTCCCAGCCTCACCGGGGCCGACAACCGACAGATGCCGGGTACCGCCCACCTCCCGCTTGCGCGGGGAAAGGCGGCCTTGGACACATATCTGCCTTTCCTTCGCGATAACAATGTTGTGCAACGAATCGATGGAGGCAAGATTGTTGATCCCTCAACCCGAGTCGATGTCAGGGGTCGTCACGCAGGCCGGATAGCTTCGACCGGAAGCTTCGATGCTGGTGCCGGGGCTGTTTTATTGATCGCCGCCGCCCTTACAGGTCTGCTCGCAAGGCCAAGGCGCAAGATCGGCACTCTGATCGCAGACCTAGCGCAACCCTCCCCTTGAGTCAGCGGGTGATGCGCAGGGACTTGCGGCTTCGAGCGTGACCAAAGACGGCGGGTTGCCTCGACAGCCGAACGCCACGCCGGCTCCTGGTCTGAGGTCTTGAGCCAGCCGCACAACGAACCCGTCTATGGGCCGCCTTTGTCTTGACGCATGTAGTTGAGGAACCCTGGGCCGGCCAAGCACCCACCACGGGGACGTCAATCGTGGCCACCTGAACAGGCTCGGTTGCACTCGTTGTCGAAGCGCCCGACACCGTCAACGCGAAGGGAGCCGTCACGGATGTCGATGTCGCAGCCGTAGTTGCGGTCGAGCCGATCGGAGCAAGAACCGGAGCCATGAAGGGATACATCGTTTGGTCCGAGTGCTCGAACCCGAGAACATGACCGAGCTCGTGAAGAACAGCAGTCATAGCGTCGACTGACCCCAGCTTCGCCAAACCATTCGACGACAGCGAGGCGCTAACCGCCCATCCGAACCCTGAAGCATCGGGATCGAGATAGATGGTCGAGCCGTGGGCCTGACCCAAGAAGCCATCGAGGAAATCGGCGAGGGCGTAATGCAATCCTGTCAGCGCCGACAGACGAGCCTGGTCGCCGGAGAGCAGGCCAACCCACGTGGAGACCGCTTTCGACACCAGGTTGCCGAGAGTCACTTCATCGAGTCGGGCGACTGCTGCTGTTGACCGGTTGTCGGGAGCCATAGGGATCATCTCGTCGAGCAACAGAGCCGAAGGTGCCGAGGTGAATGATGAGTCGTCGGTTCTGATCCTCATCACATCGAATGACGACGAGCCACCGTTGGTCAGGGTCCCGAATGCGCCATCGACGACTGGGGCGTTGAGCGCCCACGTCGTGACGAACAAGCCATCGAGGCTGACACTTACCGATGCCCCCTTCATCGTCAGTTGCAGTGCGTAGTCCTTGCCAGCCACGATCGACTTGGCGAACGTAGAGTCGATCACCCATCCGGAGCGCTGTGTCTGGTGACCAAGGATCAGGTTACCGGTTCTCGCATCGATGGCGACGAACTTGAAGTCATCAGCTGCGTAACGATCGAAGATGATGCCTCCGATGGCGTTCGTGCTGAGCGTTGCGCTCAATTCGAGGTAAGACGACGGGGCGAGTCCGTGGCCAAGACCGAGGTCCACGATGCTGGCAGCCAAACCTGGGGTCGTCGATGGAGTGCCAACGTAGCGACCCGAATTGACGGCCCAAGTTCCGCTCTTTGGTCCGGTGAACAGGTTGGCGATGCCGTCGTTGAAATCTTCGGTGTTATCGAAGGTCACTTGCACCGGCAGAACTTGAGCAGTCACATTGTCGAACACACCCTGCGAGTTGTTGGATCCAAGTCCAAGCATCCCCTTGTTCAAACCGTAGGTTTCGCCGTTTATGACTCTGCCGGGGAAGTTGTACGTGAATAAACTCTTACCATTCGCATAAAGCGAGACGTTGGTCCCATTGACGGTGATCAGCATCTGATAATACGTGCCGGCGGAGAGCGACCCCGAGACAGCACCCTGAGCGTCGACGATCCAGCCAGCGGGCGTGCGGTGACCCATCTCCGCCTTGTTGGTGGAGATGTTGATCCCGGCGAACTTGAAGTCGGTCGGGCTCTGATAGTCGAAGATCAGATACGCGTTGCCCTTCCAACCGCCGGTCGGCTTAGTAACCTGGACCGACGCCTGGTATTCGTAATAGATCGGCAAGTACTGATCGAGGTAGAACACGGCCGCCGCGTCCTGGCCACTTGAGGCCGCCGACACCGTCATCGCACCATTGACCACTGCGAAACTCCCGCTATCCACAGCGAAGGTGCTCATGGCGCCATTGTTGAAATCGGCCGAGCGCAACACGTCGCGCTTGCCACCCGGGATGTTGCCCGCCTGAGGATCAGAAGGGCCACCGGTCTGTTCCTGCCACAAGCCATGATCACTCTGGTTCACGAGCGCGATCTCTCCGTCTGGTTCGCCGTTGCGCGCAGGGTCGGTGCCAACATCGATAGCTCGCGTTGGGTCGGCTCCGTCTGACTTGGAGAGGTCATATAGGAACTGATCCAAAGCCGGCGCCCGCTGACGGCTGACGGTTGCGATACCGAATGGGGCGAACGGAACGATGTAACTGTTGAACTCGCCGACCCAGTCGATCAATCGGTCTCCCCCGGTGTTACCGATGAGGACATCGAGGCCCGCACCACCGTATGCGCGATCTTCGTAAGAAGGATGCGTGTCCGGCGTGTCATTCGGGCTGGGCTGGATCTTCTTGTTCTTACCGGTGCCGTAAGTTCCGGTTGGGTCAGGGATGGTCAACACGTCGTCCGCCTGCAAAAGGTCGTTGCCCCAGCCGCCGAACATGTCGTCCCGACCGGTTCCGCCAATGAGCCAATCGTTGCCAAGGTCGCCGAAGATTGCGTCGTTGCCGTCGCTGTAAGCGGTCCCGTATGTCGGATCGACGATCTTTAAGCCCTGGTCGCTATTGAAGTTCAAGAAGAACTCACGACCAGTGGCAGTCTTGTTCGCGGTGCCGTCATCGTTCAACTCGATCGTGCGGCGAGCGTCGTATTCGTCATACAGCGCGAACTCTCCTAGTCGGTTGACTATGCGTTTGCTCGAGTGGGCCGCGTCATAGTCGGAGCCGAAGTGAAGTATGTCCCCGGTGTTATAGGGCCTGGAGAAGTCACTGCGCACGACACCTGCGAGGTCCCCGGCTGCGTATCTCTGCGCGTAGCCCTCGTTGGACGGGTCATCGCCGGCGAGGGCTTCTGCGCCCGAGACGGCGTCGTCGCCGGAAGCGCCGTGGAGGAAGTCGTCGCCGAGTCCGCCAAAGATCACATCGTCGGAGTTGTTGGCATCGAACAAGAACTGGTCGGCGCCGAGCGCTGTTGGTGTCAAGTTGTAGGGCGTGATATCGAAAGTCATCTTTAGAGAGTCGGCCACATTGATCGTCGCTTGCTGAACCTTGCCAGGAGACGAGATGTAGCGGTTCAGGTCGCCGCTAGCGATCGGCGCGATGCCGTACAGCGGCTCACCATAAGACGCTGAGTTGCGGCTGATGTAGATGCGTCCGTCGTCGCCAAGAACTCCGTCTTGCCCAGTTCCACCAGAGACCCAGTCGTTGCCCCAGCCGCCGGTGATGTTGTCATCGCCTGCGTCACCGAACGCAACGTCGTTGCCGCAAGCGGTGTAGATGATGTCGTCACCAGATTCGGCATGCACCTCATCGCCGGCACCGATGTCGACGCCGCAATCGGGTATCGGCGTGCCGCAAGAACCGGTAGCAGGAGAAGTGCTGCAGGCCCCGGCAGTGGGCAGACCGAACTTGGCTGGATCGAAGTCTGGTCCGCCCGGTGTGTAGTCGAGCAGGTCTACGGCGTGGACGACCAAGGGCAGGGTCGCGCTGTATCCAGGGAATGCGGGGTTGTCGTAGTTGAAGCGCAAGTTGTAAAGGTACGCCGGGTTGGCATCGACACCATTGATCCCAACGACCCTGTAGATGTTGGCGTTGTCTGAGGCGATGGTGTCGGCGTCCCTTGCGTGGGACATACCGAAGATCGGGTCCGTCGATGCCACTTCGTTGTTTCGATCAACACGGGTTCCGGCGCCACCGAAGATGATGTCTTTGCCATCGGGTCGAAGCCCTGGTGTTATGAGGGTGAACAGGCTGGAGCTGCCACCGATCAAGTCGTCTTGACCGAGGTTGCCGAATACCACATCGTTGCCGCCACCACCTTCTACGTAGTCACTTCCGTCCGTAGAAGCCTCGAATGACGGCGTCAGTGTCAGCGCACCTTCCGGGTCAACAGGCAGGAACGGCGTGCGGTAAGCGCCAACAACGACGGGTGCCGTGAGCGAGATGGCGCTGTCGATCGAACCGTCTCCCTGGATCGTGTCGTTGCCGAGCTGACCGAAGATCACGTCGTCGTCGGGTCCGCCCGCGATGTAATCGTTGCCGAACTGGTTGCCTCCGGCGGCCTGAATGGCGAAGGAATGGAAAAGGTTGATGATCCTGTACTCAGCCCAAGCTGGAAGACCTCCTGTATCACGGTAGTTGCGCGCGATCCCGTCGACCAATGAGAAGCCAGTCGTCTCTCCAACTCCACCGTCGATGGTTGTGATCGCATAGATGTGATTGCCGCGAAGAGTCTCGAACCTTGGGTCGGTTATGTCACCGGTAAGGGCAACGTTAACGTCTCGTCGGATCAGTTCGACCGAGTCACCGAAGATGAGGTCGTCGTTCTGGTTCCCGTCGATGTAATCGCCGATGCACGATGCGCATCCATTGCCTCCGGCGCCACCGACCAAGATGTCGTCGTCCTGCATACCTTGAACGATGTCGACCCCACCTATCGAAAGGTGCCGTGAGATCACGAATCTAGGATCAACGATGAGGCTGCTGATCAGGTCGGCGCGGCCCCCGAATCCAACGGTAGCGATCAGCAGACCAGTCGCAGGATCCATGTACTGAACCCGGCCGAAGTCTCCGAAGATGATGTCTTTGTTATGACCGCCCTTGAGCCTGTCGTCCCCGAATCCACCGAAGATAACCAGCGGCAATGTCGATGCTGAGCCATCGACCGTGTCGTTGTCGGGCGACATATCGGCCAGCGGCATCGGGTCGTCGGTGGTTGAACCGCCCGCGGTGTTGAGGGCGAAGTAATCATCCTCGCCCGTGTCGAGCGAAACGGTGATGTTGTCATTGCCGAGTCCGGTGTTCAGCAAAGTCATCGTGCGAGCGCCAGGACGAACGTGCGTGCCGTCGATGTAAATCGTGTCATCGCCGGAGCCGGTCCAATAGATGACCCCATCGAACAGGTTGCCCGATGGTGATGCCTTGTAAGAGATCCCCGGAAGTCCGGCCCGCGTGATGTAGATGTCGGCACCGGGAACGAGGCTCGGCATGGTCGGCGCGTTATAGATATCGGTGATGCGGTAGTTGTCGGGATGGCTCGATGCCTCATCGCTCATGAGGAGGCGATGACGACCAAGACCAAGGTCGACGTTCAAAGCACCACGGAAGTCGTCGAGGTTTCCTGTCAGGAAGTCGAACCCAGCCCATGTGTTCTGGTCGAGTTCCGCATTAGACGACATGAACACGCGATCGTCACCGTTGTTGAGGGTGACGTTGGTGACCGCCACTCCGGCGTAGTCGTTGCTGCCCTTTGTTGTCCCTTGGATGTCGAAGACCTCGCTTCCACTGCCGGTAGCTATGTCGACCTGCTCGATCCCGTAGTACTGGATGCCGTCCATACGAGTAATGACGTCAGCCGTTCCAACGAGCAAACTGGTGTTGACCGTAAGGGTGTCGACGCCGGGGCCCAAGGCTTCACGCCGCAGGCTCCCCTGGAAGTTGAGGATGTATATGTTCTTATTGAGGTACCCGTTCGGGTAGCGGTCGACGGTAACGTCGATCTTGTCGACCAGATAGGCACGAAGGAACGGATCGCTCGTCTGCGCCGCGGCCACGGCGTTCTGGATGATCTGACGCAACTGCTCGGCCCCCGCGTTGTACGGGATCGGGTCGCTCTGGAAGGTCACTCCGCTCACGTGGAATGTCAACCTGAATGAACCACCAGTAGCGTCGACCGTGAGCAACTGGATCTGGTTTGCCTGGGTCGGTGTATCGGTCAGATTGGCGACCGTGTGAACGATCGCGGTTCCGTCGATCAAGGATGTTGATCCGCCGAGTAGTTCGACTGTCTTGCTCAGATTGGTCAAGCGTGTCGCCACCAACTGCTGGACTGAGACCTCACTCAAGATGCCCTGGAAGTGGATGGTGTAAACGTCATCATTCCTCGTAACCACGACGTTGCCCGTGCCGATAGCGGGCAGTCCTTGTAGAGCCGCCTGAACAGTAGCCGGGGCTGCATCAAATGCGAGCGGGGCGGTGGTTTGCTGGTCGAGCACAGGACTCGTGACTGGGAGGGTTCCGGGCGTGCCGCCTCCGGTGTCGTGGAACGAAGTTGATGTACTGCTCGTGTTGAGGTAAAGCGGGACATCCATGGCCTGCGTTGAGCTTCGGTATATGCGGTAGCCGGTCGCAAGAGCCAGGCCGGTCCATGTGAGATCGACGGCGCCGTTGTTTGCTGTTATAGCCGAAGCGAGGTTCGACGCGAGCGTCTCCCCTTGCGGCGTGATGGCAGTGATCCTGTAGTAGTGGGCTCCCGCAGTCAGACCTCCGCCTGATGATTGCGTTGCGTTCAAGTTCGACGGCTTGACCGCGAACTTGTAAGTCAAGGTGTACTGGCCGGTCGTCGCGTCGAGAGCTAGTTGCTGGGTCTCATTAGCGAACGGAAGGCTGAGCCCGGTCAGTGATGTCGAGGTAAGCACTGCGGTCCCATCGGCGGACGCCGCCGTGTCGACGATGTTCAATCTATCCACGACACCAGAGCCATTGCGCAGGTCCGCAGGGTCGGTCCCAAGGAGCGCGATCGCGGTCCCGCCGCGAGTGCCCATGAAGTGGATGCGGTAAGTGCCCCCAGCCTTCTTCACTTCCACGTTGCCAGAACCGATGAGCGACAGAGACTCAAGCGCCGACTGAACCTGGCTCGCGGTCGCAGACGATGCAACAGTCACCGACTGGACTACACCAAGAGTTGGCGGAGATGCGGGCGTACCGGCTCCCCCGTTGTCGGTGAGGCTCAAGATCGATGCGCCGAGGCTGGCTAGCAGTGCGTTCTCACCGCTAGGCATCGTGCCGCGGTATACCTTGTAACCCGTTGCGCCAGGGACCGGGTACCAGGCCAGATCGGTCTTGCCGTTGGAGGTAACCGTCGCGTAAGCCTCGGGCGATGGCAATGATTCGCCAAGCAGACCCATGATCGCGGTGACCATGTAGTAATAGTTGCCAGCAGCCAAAGTGCCATTGGTCAACCGGCTTTGGTGCGCACTCAAGTTCAGAGGCTTCGGCGAATAGGTCAGCTTGTACTGGCCCGATGTCGCTTCGACCTTGAGGATCTGGATCGAATCGACTGGGTCAACCGAGGTTCCCTGCGCCGGCGAACCGTTTGCGTAGTTGATGACGTTAGCCTGCGGGCTGTCGCCGCTCACGGTAAGCATCGCGATCAAGTCGGTCAGACGCTGAACGTCGTTATGCACATTGATGGTGTCGGCCGCCGCACCAAGGTTGACGAAGGTGTGGCCACGGATCCCCTTGATATCGACCAGATCCTCTCCGCCGGCTGTGTTGATCGCGGTCTTCGGTGCACGAGAGTCGGCCGGTCCGCCATCTAGGGTCTTGGTGTGTGTACTTGCGTCGGGAACGTTCGTGAACGTGTCGATGATCACGTGGTTCGCCCCGTCGCCGAGGTTCAATTCAAGGTCGGTGATGATCTTGAAAGTGATACCGCCGGGTTCGTTCGCACCAACCGGTCCGGTACAGCCGCCGAGCAGAACGTCTTCAGGACCACCGATGCAGCGCGTGCCACCCATGCCGAGCCCCGTGACGCGGAACTCGTTCAGTCTATGCAGCGTGCCGTCTTCATCTGCAGGTCCCCAGAAACCGTTGTCGAAGAAGATCTGCACCGCACCGAACGGGTTCTCCGAAGTGATGCCGTGCAGCGCTTTGTATGCGGCGTCGTTGAACGAGGCCGGGTTGTCTAGGTCGTACATGTACAGCAGGTTAGCCTGGGTTGCTTCATCGACCAGCAGGTTCGGGTTCGTGAGCAGCAGTGTGTAGGTGCTGTCGCTTGTCGGTGTCGTGGAGTCACTCGTGAACGGACTGAACCATGGCTTGTCGAGCGTCAACGTCCAGTTGGGCCCACTTGTGATTCCGCCGGTGATGATGCGCGACTTGTTCTTCGCCGGGCCTGAAGTGATGAGGATGGTTGTGCCAACCAAGTCGGACGGAGACTGAGGACCAAGGTGCGTCGAGTTGAACGCGAGGTCCTGACCGATGTCGAGCACAGATAAGGTCGTGTGACGGAAGATGACCTGGTATTCGCTTGCGTTCTGGGAAACGGTTAGATCCGCGGCCGCATCGACTGCCTTTAACAATGGACGAAGTGCGTCCTCGATGGTGAC
The DNA here is from genome assembly GCA_046262935.1 of Actinomycetota bacterium. Lineage (GTDB taxonomy): Bacteria > Actinomycetota > CADDZG01 > JAHWKV01 > JAHWKV01 > JBHELT01. Next base: position 38,402 of record JBHELT010000094.1, read on the forward strand.
CGCAGGAGCGTTGAACGCCAGGGCATCGGTGGTGCCTGCACCGTAGGTAAGTTTCATGGTGCCGCTAACGGTGTCGACCGCGATGCTCTGCGTCTTCTTGGATGTCCCTGGCTCAGCCGAGATCACTACCTTCGAAAGCAGGCTGTGCTCGATGGTGATCGTGGCGGCGATCGTGTTGTCGAGGGTCCCCGGAGTTGAGCTGATGACGTGACCCATAGAAGGCGTCTGGTTCAGTTCGCCAGGCAGCATCACAGGTTCACGCTCGAGAAGGCCGGTGCGGTTAGCACCTTCGCCACCGTTCACGAATAGAGGACCCTGGATCGCGTTCAATTGCTGCAACTGAGGCGCGAACACCTGCGTGTCTTGACCGTCGACCCGGGTGTCCTGATGCGCACGCACCAAGACTGTCTGCGGAAAGTTCCAGTTAGCAGATGTGAAGTGCAGAACCTTGGTCTGACCCCAAGTCGAGCCACCATCGATGCTCACATCGACCTGCTGGGCGAACGAGACTATGCCACCGGTCTGCGACGTCCTGGTCGGTTGAGCTTGCACGGTCACATAAACATCAGCTGTTGGTTGTTTCGTAAGAGCGACGGTGTAGTCGTCGAGAGCAGGCAGGATCGGGCTACCCGTGAATGCATCGGCCTGGTTACCGAACGATCCTCCAGCGTGTTGTTCTATGACGTTAGTAGAACCACCCGACTCGATGACCCTGACGCCTGGCCAGTGGTTGTCGCCGATCAAGATCGTGCTCAGGTATGAGAAGTAGTGAGGTGCAGTGGCCGAAAGGTCCGCACGGTGGAACCCGCGGATGACGCCGTCATCGACCGCCCTAACTTCGACATCTTGGAAGACGTTCCAGTTGCTGGTTGTGAAGTGAAGGACCGTAACTGGGCTGCCGCTCACGAAGTAACGAACAAGACCAGCGCCGTGGTCGCCAAGGGTCACGTCGGTGTTGGCGATCGGTTGACCAGATAGACGAACCGATATGTGATCGATCTCATCCGAAGTTGGCGTTGTGCCGTCTTGGCTAACGTTGGTGCTGGTGCCGGTTTCGGCAACGACGATCTGCGCGTGCTGGGCCGAGTAGACCGAGACGCGAACCGCCGGAACCTTGACCCCTCCGAAGAGACTCACTTCGAAGGCCGCGCCTGTGTTCGGAACGGATGACCACGGCGAGTTGACTTTGAGGCTCGAACCATCGATCGCTATCGATGGCGAACCGCCAACAAGGCCACCTGAATTGAGCAAGAAGTGAACGTCGTTGCTCAGGAACAGGGTTCCTCTTAGAGCGACGTCATAGATGCCTCCGACGAATGACACATCAACCATGTTGTCGCCGAGGACGGCCTCGATCGCCGACTTCACGGCGGCGGCTGTTGCGTTATAGGCCATGGCGCCAGTGGTAAGGCTTCCAAAGGTCAGCGTGAATGATCCGCCGGTTGCAGCACCGATGGTGACATGCGTCAGGTAGCTGCCAAGCACGAGTCGGATCTGACCCTCTGCTTCTGGATCGTTTCCGCTGATCTTCAGGTTAGTGCCGCGCAATCCTTCGGGAAGGTCCGCTGACGGTAGGAACGACGCGAACACCGGTGTGTTGGCAGTGACCGTTGCGTATTCATCGCCAACGGTGTGTGGGTTCTGGTCGATGCTTGGGGCGGAAACAACCGTGCCCTTGATGAGGTCCGAGCCCGTGCAGTTGGGGGCCGGAGCCGGGTCTGGAAGTGGCGGAACCTGGTTGGAGCAACGGACCGTTGCCGAGTTCTGGAAGTAAAGGTTCGTGCCGATCTTTTCGGCCATCACATCGACGACGAACCAAACCTGTTGGGGGATCCACCAGTTGGAATCGTCGAAGACGAGGCTCTGCGGCTTCGCAAGGGAAAACCCGCCGTTGACGCTGGTCTGGACCTTGATCGTTCCGCCTGGTGTCGTACCAACTGCATCGGCCGTCATCTGGTTGATGTTCAAGCCACCCTTGCCGTTGATGAACGTGATCGCATAAACGGTTCCCGTCTGCATGACTTGGACGTTTCCTGCTCCGACGTTCGACAGAGCCTCTAAAGCAGCTCTGACCGTTGCTGCTGGTGAGTCCCATGACAGAAGGGATGTCTGTTGGGCATCTAGGTGGAGTCGGAACTGTCCGCTTGATATCTGGATCAACGACACCGATTGCGTTTCGTTGGAAACATCGATGAATGGGTTGCCTCCAGAGTCGAGCAAGGCCAAGCCCTCGGGCGGTTGGATGTTGACCACGACCTGCGTGTTGGTGCCTATCGGCCTGGTTAGCGCAACGGCGAAATTATCTTTCGTGTGGTTCGAAGTACTGAACGTCCCACTGCTCGATTGGACAACGAGCGACCCACCATCGGTTTCGGTCACAACGATGCTCGGGGTGTCGTCATCTGCGACATTCGCGGACACTCCAACCACATTCAGGCCGTCATAGGACCCGTCGGTGCTCTCGACCGAGTGCGTGATGATGCCACTGTGTCCAAGTAGGTCGTTGGAGATGACGCCGTTGACGGGGGTCGGCCCTTCAACGCTGATGAAGTCTGAACCCAAGCCACCGTCGATCTCGGTGGTGAATGTCGGTCCGGTGCTCTGAACGAAGAACCGGTCGTCACCCGCGCCACCATCGACGGTTAGCGCCTCGATATTCACGAAGCTGACATGCAAACCTGCACCGAATACTCCCGTCGATGTTACGACGAAGTCATCGTTGAATTCGGTACCGATGATGACGACGGTGTCGAATCCGTCACCACCGTCGATGTTCACCGGAGCATTGACCGCGTACTGGATGAGGTCGGCACCGCCGCCACCCGAGAGGTCGGTCAGAGCGCGGTGATCCTCTTGAGAACCTGCCAGCGCGAACGCCTGAACGAGGAAGTTGTCGTTTCCTTCATCGCCGAACAGGTTCAGGGTGTCGAGGTTGTGGAACACGATGAAGTTGTCATTGCCAACCCCACCGTTGATAGTCATGGGCTTGCTGATGCCGTTGCTCAACCATCCTTGAGTCGTTTGGATCGTTGCGAATACGTCTTCGGGCGCGACGCTCGCCAGTTCCGGCGTCCTGCGTGAACGGTAGAGCTGTCCGATCTGGAAGAAGTCGTTGCCTTGGTCGCCGTTCACGGTGATCGAAGTGCGCGTGTCGTCGACGTAGAACTGATCGTCGCCGTTTCCACCGTTTATCACGATCGACTCGAGTTGCTGGTTGTAGTTCACACGCTCGAACGGATCGGCCGCCGCTGGGGTCAGAGGGGTTGGACCATTGATCAGTGCGGCGAATGCAAGCCCTTGGTCAGATGTGGCAGCACGCAGCAGGAACACGTCGGGAAAGTCGGTGCCGGTGACGTTGAGCGAATCGCCGCCATCACCAGGAACACCAGAGTCGAAGACATTGATCAGCGAGCGCGTGCGGCCACCGATCAGGTGGACATCGTAGGTGTCGCCTCCCCCGCCGCCATCCATCGTGACGATGGCGTTGATGCCGTTGGAGCGCAACGAAGACGTGCCGCCCTGCAGCAATGCGACCGCGCGATGTCCGAGAGCGTTGGTGAATTGGATCGTGTAGTTGCCGGGTGTGCCTGTCACCAGAACATTGTCATTACCATTCGTGTCCCTACCGATCTGCGGAAGCACCACGAGAGCAGCCTGGACCGCGGCGGGGGCCGCGTTGACTTCGATAGGTATGGTCGTTTGGCGGGCATGGACCGCAGTTGTGGTTGGCAGGGTCCCAGCGGTCAGAGCGACGATGCCGTCGTCGAACACGTTCGGAAGAACCGACGTCAGGTAACCGGTTTGGGCGCCTGCGCCCGTGCCACGCCATACGCGGTAACTGACGGCGTTGGTGACTTCGCCCCACGACAGTTTCACCGCGCCGTTGTTGCCAAGCGTCGTATGAACCTCAGCCGAAGGCAGTGTTTGACCTTCACCGGTGATCGCCGTGACCACGTAGTAATAAGTCCCGGCCGTCAAAGTTCCAACTGCATTCGGGTCGGTTGCTAGACCAAGCGGTCTCACGTCGTAGGTGTAGTCGAGGCTGAACGAGCCGCCGAGTTCGTTGTGGCAGGTCGAGCCAACCGCGTTGTTACAGATGGCGATCTGCTGAATCGCATCGTGCGTCCCGGTACCGGCCTGGGTCGATGCGATGACCAAGTTCGATGCGAGACAGATGGCAGTTGGCGTTGCGTGACTCAAACAAGCCGGCCTGCTTGGTGCCGCGTGCCCAAGTGCCTTGACGAACGTGATCATGTACGAACCGTCAACGTCGCTCTTCGTAACGTTCACGTTCGGGTCGCTCGCGATCGGGTCGGCCCCCAGGTTGATGGAAGACAGGTTCATCAGCGCTTGCTGAACACTGCAAAACTTCTGAGTTGAGTTCTGCAACTGCACGCACTGTCCGGTCGCCGGGGCGTCCCAGGCGATCGGCGTTGTGAACTGGCCATTGAACGACAGCTGGAAGGTGCCGCCGGTCACATTTGTGACATCGACGCGCTCAACTGTCTCGCCGCTTCCGTCGTTGGGTTGCTGAGACACGGTGACGTGACCAACGACATCGCCCGGCGTGAACGGAGCCAGCGTAACTGCGTTCAGGTTGACGTTGGCACTATCGGTACCTTGGCCTCCGTAGAAGAACGTGTCCTCGTAGATCGATGCGACACGGAATCGATCGGTGCCGTTCCCACCGTCTATGAGCATGGGGATGACTTGCGGCACGACCAGGTCGACATCGCCAAGGATGTTGTTGAAGTCGATATCGAACCCGAGGCCACCGTGATCGGTTGCTGTCAGGTTCGTTGGTGCGCCGGCGAAGGTGAAGGCATTGCGGATCGCGGTCTGGAAGGCAGCCACGCTGACGTCCAGCGGCAACGCGGCCGTCTCCATGAACTTGTACTTGACCGTGAAGAACCCGTTGCTGTCAGTGATGTTTTTGCGAACTCTGACGAACTGGACCTCGTCTGTGGTGCCTTGAACCCCAGGCGTCGTTGTCGAAGCCGAGACCAGTTTGTTACTGAAGGTCGCAAGCAACTCGTTCACGTTCCCAAGCGAGTTCGGGAATGTGACGTCGAAAACCCCGCTTCCGTCCGTGACCGTGACTGCAGACAACCCAGGTAGTGCACGCAAAGCTGTCTGGAGCGCCGCGTTCCCGTCGTTGAAGTTAAGCAGGCCAGTGGTGTGCGGTCCGTTGGTGTCGGTGTAGGTGAGGCGGAACGTATTCGTAGTGTCGATAGCGCCGTCATGGATGTTGATGTGCTGCTTCTCCTGGACGGTCCCCAGCATCCCCTGCGTGAGCGTGTTGATCGTGATCAATCCGTCCGAGGCGTCGAAAGCAGTCCTGTCCAATTTGACAGTGGACAAGATCGGGAATGTGTCGTTGCCGTTCCCTCCTGATATCGAGGCCATGACGGCTGGGGACTGGTCGAAGAAGAACACCTGCCTTTGGCGCGTCGCGGGTAGCTGCGGACGCAGAGCGTCTCCGCCCACAGTGAAGTTGTCGTCACCAGAGCCGAGCAAGATCGAAAGCCCTTCGAAGTCTTCGAACTCGATGCGTCCCGGGCCAGCTCCAGTTAGCGCGAGCGTGCCTGCATCGAATCCTGAGAAAAGGGTCATGCCCAGGCCACCTACGCCGCCAACTTCGGTGCCGTCGGGCGCAGTCTGACGGCGCTCGATCCAAGAGACCAGGGTTCCATCTCTACCGGTTGAGTCGCTGTGATCATCGGCGATCAGAGTGTCTAGACCAGCGCCACCAACGACGACGACCGGTCCAAGGCCGAAGGGTATCTGAACGCCCGGCCGCGAGAGTCCCTTAACGTCACTCAAGCTGCCGCCACCGATATTGACGATGTCATTGCCAGCGCCGCCATCGATCTTTACGGGAACAACGTCGCGCGTGCTATCTACCGTGATCCGGTCGGCGCCATCATTGCCGTTGACAAGGATGGCGAGAACGTTCTTGTCGGGGTCGGGGTGGTGATAGGTAACCGTTTGGGATCCGGTCCCTGTGATCTGAGCATCGGTCACAACGATGGTGTCGTCAACGCTGCTTCCATCGATGACTATCTGATCGCCAGAGTCCCAAGGGTTCCCGCGATCGTTCACATCAACCTTGATCTGATGTCCGACCGCGTTGCCGAAGTCGATGAAGTCGTAAGTGTCGTTGCCACCCTGACCATCGAGTGTCATGACAGCGGCTGCGGTCTGGTAGATCGTGGAGATGTCGGCACCCTTACCACCAAGGATGGTGGTGAACGCGTCCAGGTGGTCGACCCGGATCTCGTGGATGTAGTCGACGATGTCGCTGATGAAGGCGCCCGTGGAACCGGACAGGTCTCCCCAACCGACAAGGATCATTCCGTCCTTCAGGTAGATGTGGAGCGTCTCGGTGCGGCCGCTCATGTCGAGAGTCTCAGTCCCCGGGCCTGCCGTCGAGATGTGAACGATGCTTCCGGAATTGATCCCGAGGTACTTGTTGATACCGGCGCCGCCATCGATCGAATCGTCGCCGCTTCCCGGGTCGATGGTCTCGTTGCCCGCTCCACCTATGACTTTGTCAGCACCGGCACCGCCCTTCAACAGGCTTGCTGCAGGACCACCGATGAGCGTGTCGTCACCCTGCCCACCGTCGAGCACGTCGCCGCGGTTCGCGTGTCCACCGTCGAAGGCCAGCATGCTGGTCAGTGTGTCGTTGCCATCGTCACCGAACAGTTGAGCGCAGATGTTCTTCGCATCGTCACAGGCCGACTTCGCAGGCCCAATGATCTTGTCGTTGCCGCCGTTCCCATGGATCTCGAAGGTGATCGAATCGTCGTTAACTCCGCCGAGGTCGATGATGTCGTCACCGGCGCCGCCCGATGCAATGATCTTGTGAACCCCGGAGAAAGTCTGAGCGTTGCCTTCATCGCGGTTGAATTGAGATGACCAAACGGAGATGGTCCCCGCATCGCCCTTTACATGGATCTCCTCGCCGATGTCATCCAGATTGCCAAGCAAGCGGTTCTTGGAGTTGGGTCCTATGGCAAGCGTAAGCGTGTCGCCGTTCTGAGTCCCCAAGAACGCTGGCCGCTTGAACGGCACATCGAATGACAGCAGTTTCAGCCGGGCGAACTCGAAGCTGTAGGTGATCTTCGTGATGAAAAGGTTGATCTCGATATAAGCACGCAGGAAGAAGTCGAGTTCTCCTGATATATCGAACACCGCAAGTGGATCACCATCGTTGGCAAGTACGTTCGCCTTCATTTCATCGAAGCGGATCTTTCCGTCACCGTCGAGGTCTGCGAAGTTGAAGTTGATGTTGGCATCGATGCCACCTTCGACACCAACCGTTGCGATAACGATCGAAAGTGCAGCGCCAACGGCGATCTCGGCATGCAATGTCGCCTCAGGAACGTCGCTTCCACCTTCGCATGGTTGCAAGTCACAGAAGAAGAAGCCCTTGAGCAAGCTAGCAGCGTTATGCGTGCTGAAGAATTCCTGTAAGCCAAGGGTGTCATAACCGAAGCTGATCTTGAGCGACGCACCGATTCCGCCTTCGAAGGTTCCGACCAGTGGCCCGATGATCGGGAACATCTGCCGATAGTTGAAGTTGAAGCCAAGTTCGGGAAGGTTGACGATGACAAGTGTCAACGGCTTACCGAGGATCAGGTTGATGAGTTTCGACGGGTCTTGGATCAGCGGGAACTCGACTCCACCTGGATGCGTGACCCCAGCGGTGAACTCTGAGGTCGAAGAACCAGGCGTCCCCTCGAATGATGGAGCCGGGATGTTCGACAACGCGGTGCCAGCGAAGCTCGCCATGTTCCGTAGGTCGCTAACGCCCGCGGGAAGTCCGAGGTTCACGCGCGAATCGATGAAGTTCCAGTCTGGAAGTGACGTGATCGGGCTACCTGAGAACCCACCGGAACCGAATGATGTGTGCGACCCCTCGACCAGAACCAGATCCCCGAAGTTGAGTTTCACGGGGCCTTCGCTCGAGGCCTTCTTGACTAAGTCGATCAGCCGGTAAAGCTCCAGCACGAAGTCGAGGAACGCGACGATCTTGGGTCCATCGTCGGGGTCGAAGAAGATAACGAGGTCTTTACCCGTGATGGTCTTGCCTGCCAAGTCAGATAGCAGCGGGATGCGTTTGTTAAGGAACCCATCAGGGCCTATCAACCATTTCAGCGGGTCGAGGATCTTCCCGATCGAATCGAGGATGGGTCCTGCGAACTTCGATATGAACGAACCGAGGTCCAAGGTGATGTCCGCGAGGATGACCTGCGGCGGCATGATGTCGAATCCGCCGTTGAGCGACCAACGGAAAGCGAAGTCGACGAGCAGTTTTGCCTCGATCGACGGAAGAACGTTGCCGAAGTCTCCCCCAAGCGTGCTGAAGTCAACACGGATGTCGGACCGCAGAACCGCGCCACCTGAAAGTGTTGGCTTGAAGATGTCGGTTAGCGACGAGGAGAACAGTTTGGTGAAAGTCAGCATGCCGTGGCCGGCCGCCCCTTCCGGATCCGCGATGTCTATCGAACCACCGAAGAACAGGCGTGTCAGTTCTTCGTCGTGTGGGTTGAAGGTTGGTGTGTTGGCGCAAACGGTGTTGGCGGTGACTTTTCCATCGCCGTTCAAGTCGGTGCCGTCTTTCATGTGCAGTGCTAGGAACAGCAGGTTGCCGTTGATCTCGGCCCTCTTTGGAGTTCCGTTCGTGCCGTTGCATTGGACATCAGAGAAGACCACCGACGCGGACAAACTGATCTCGTCGGTCCCACCTGAAAGCGGGTTATCGGCAACGAAGTAGAATCCGCGGTTGGTGTCTACACCGAAACCGAAGTTCAGTTCGAAATGGATGTTGCCCTCAGGCTGGAACTTGGCGTTAAGACCAAGTACGGGAAGTCCAAGGTCGAATCCGATCTCGGGGGCCTGGAATGGGAAGTCTTTGACGTACTTGAAGAGGAACTCGGCTTCCTGCGCGTTGAATACGTTAACGCCGTTGGTCACAGTCCTATCGGTGCGAAGCATCCTGAAGACGATGTCGTCCTGCGTTATCGAACCGTCCGAGCCGACACCTTGGTCGTTGGGGTCGTTCGGATCTTTCGCATGACCGACGTCTTGCAGGCCGTCGTGGAAGATGCTGAAGAGCAAGCCTTGGATAGCGTGCACGATGCTGTCGAGGCCAGCGTTGTTCTCTCGTAGCAAGGTCGCTAGGGGTTGAAGGATGCTGCCTCTGAATCCGCCGATGAGGTTCGCAACCGGGTTGTTAGCCAACAGGTCGCCAACGAACGGCAACTTGACTCCGAGGACCCTGCCGCTGATCGCGTCTTGAAGGGCGCCCATGATCGAGTCGAGCCCATCGACAACGACCGAGGGATCCGCCAGCAACGCGAACAGGCTTGGCAACTGCGGCTGGAAGTGGGTCCAGTCCGGAGTGGCGAAGTGGAACGTGAATGCACTGCCTGGGCTCGAGAACAATTGTGAAACATCGACCGAGATGGTCGCCCCAAGCAGGTTGCCACCTGGGGCCCCTGAGCCACCGAGCGCTGGGTCGTTGTTCGGGATCTGGAAGCCCTGCGTTCCAACGAATAGCGGGAGGCTGACCGCCGCGAAGTTGCCCGAACCTGCGGTACCGATGAACCCGATGCTGCTAGTTCCAATGAAGCTGCCGAAGGAGCCGACATCGCTCGTCACGCTAGACCCAGACAGGCCCAGCAGAACCATCCTGCCGTTGGAGTGTGGGTCAAGCAGATGCAGGTTCAAGGTCCCGCCCACGGCAGCACTGCCATGCTTCACGAAGAGCCCGAACGGTCCGACGCGGGCCTCGAAGCTCAGGTCATTCGCCGCTGCCCCCGCATCGATTATGAGCGCTGTTCCCAGAGCACCCGTCTTGATGAAAACGCTCTTGTCAGTGCCTGTTGTGTCGACACCGAACCGAAGTTGCAGGGTTGCGTTGGCGTGGACAGCAAGGTTCCCGGAGGCGTTGACGCTGACGAGGCTTCCGATGACGGCTGCAAGACCAGCCGGCAGGATGCTCGAAAGATCCATGCTGAACGGACGTGACAGCTGGGTCCCGAAACCGAGGTCCAACTTGAAATCGATCTGACCGGTCCCCGGATCGAACGAGAGGATGTCGCCGGCAAGGTCTGACGCATCCGTTCCCAGGGGATCGACATCTGTGTTTGCGTTGGATCCCTTGAACTCGATCGTGTAGTTGTTGTTGTCGATCTTCACGACATCGACATCATCGAGTGCGCTCAACGCTTGAAGTTTCGTCTCGACGAATGACTGCGAAGAGCCATAAGGGATGTCGGCCGTGGTAGCGCCCGCGAACTTCAGGCGGAAACGCCCAACCGTGGAATTGATGATGTGGATCTTCTGTATCTCGTTGACGGAGCCCGTTGCAGCTTGAGTAGTTGTAACGATGATCGCCGGCCCCTTGCCGAGTACGTTCGCAAGGGTATTACCGAGTTTCTGGATGGCCCCGGATGGGTTCGAAACGACGTCGTTGATCTTCGTCGCGAGTTCATCGGCGACGTCGAGCATCTGCGAGATGCTCTTGTTCACCAAAGGCAACGGCTGATTCAGGATCGATGCGAGTGCGCTCGAGCCATCGGAGCCATCGAGGCTGTGCAGGAATTGCACGATGATGTGCAACGCCTGAACGATCGAAGCGAAATCTAGTGTCTGGAACCTGGACAGCAATGCGCTGAAGTCTGGTCCCGTGAAACTTACCGTGTAGCAATCGGTCGAGATGGTTGGCGGGTTACAGGCCCGCGATGGGAAGTGCGTGAACCAGTCGGCGCTCGTCGCTCCCACTTCGAGATGCGCGTTCAGCGTGTCGGCAAGCCCTGCGAGTGCTCCATCGGGTGCGATGTCCAGCTTGACTCCAAGTCCACCCGAAAGACTCCCCGAGAAGAAACCGGTGCCAGGATGGTCGACCGAGCCACCGGCCATCGCGTTATCGAACAGGAACTTGCCATCGCGGATGGCGTTGCTGAGCGTCGTGAGATCGATACGGTTAGTCAGGGCCGTGTTCGACGTTGACACAAGCGGGTTCTTCAGTCTCACATCGAGGACCAGCGCCACGACACGGTCGCGGTCGCCGCCGCTCACTGTCGCCGGGCTGGAATCGTCGATCGCCCCTTGCGTTCCTGACCCAGTCGCCTTGACCGCGAGGAAGCCGATATTCGCCCTCAACGTTGCATCGGGGATGACCACTTCAACACCACCGGTCAGGTGAACATCTTCTAGGAAGAATCGGCTGGCGCGTGACCTGTGGTTCTCGGCCGTGACCGGGGTGAATCCGAGTTCGGTGATCGCGCCGTTCGGCGTGGTAGTTCCGCCGAGGTAAGGCTGGATGTCGAGCGAGAAGTTGGTGACTCCATCGGTGTCGGCCTTCAGGGTGACGCGGTTGCCGTTTCCGGAGCACTTGTGGGCGTCGTCGGCGTTGGGATCGATGTTCAACCGACAAACGGTGACCCCGGGCGGCGCTATGACAACAGCATCAGAAATGCTGTGCGCCGCGATCGTTGTGCCTGCGAAGCCGCGGGTACATGCTGAGTAAGTCTTAGTCCCAGCGTTGTACGCGGTGCATCTGATCTTCTCTGTGCCGATCGTGACTACCTGGGCAGCGCGAGATGCGCCTCCGTTGGTAACGGTGAATGTGTCATCGCCTGCGGTGCCGCCAAGGGCTCCACCCAGGCCGTCCGATGCGCCCATGCGAGCCACCAATGCGCTGTTGACGGCCGCCTGCAACGCAGCGATGAAATCATCCAGGGTTCGGAACGATGAGCTGCTCGCAAGCGACACAGGGACATCCGTGCCGTTGAGGGACAAGGTGATCTCGATCGCGTCGGTCGTTACGCCGGTGTAATCGAATCGCGTCGGCGAAGAGGTCAGCCCCAACTCTTGGAAGGCTGCGTCTGTGTAGCGCAGGTTGATCTCCAAGCGTCGGTCGAGCGACACCGCAGCTTTCGAAGGATCGTAGGAATAGTTCACGCCGGGCGTGTTAACCGTGAATCGACCGCCGCCTGAGTCGACCTTGAACGGTGACGCGAATCGGATCTTGAGATCGAACCCGGTTGGCGTAATCGCGATCTTTCCGTTGGAGTCGAGAACAACATCGATCGATATCGAACTCAATCCGGCATTGCCGAGGACGTCTGCCATGTTCTGTTTGAAGTTGTTAACGAATTCTGCCGGTACCGAAGCGTGTTTGACGACGCCAGACACCACGACCTCACCCGTTATCTCTGCTCTATTTCCATTGGTCTGGAAAGTGATGGTGTACGTATTGCCCGACTTGGTAACGAGGACGTTTCCGCTTCCGATGCTGGTAAGGGCCTGGAGTGCCGACTGAACAACGCTTGCCTCGGATCCAGCCGTCAAAGGAACTGTCGTGTTGCCGCCGAAGGAGAGCGTGAAGTTTCCATGAGTGGCGTTGATCGTCAACGATTGAACTTCCTTTGTTGACGCCGTGCCATCGGTCGAACTGATCCTGATCGGCACCGATGAGGACGTGGTCGAAACGATCGGAAGGATGATGTCGTATGTCAGATCCCCTGGGGCAGAGCCGTGCAAGTGACTAGACCCAGCGCTGTTGATGCCGAAGACCGCGCTGCGAGCACTGTTCAGTTTCCAAGCGCCACGGCCCAGGGTTCCTACGATGAGAACGTCATCGGTCGAATCGTAAGCAAGGCTGTATGCCCAGGTCCTTGGAAGGTTGGCACTCATGGGGACCCAGTTTCCGAGGCCTGAGGTAAGGCTCACGAAAACGCCGATGTCGGTACCCACGATGATGGCTCGTTCGTTGGCGAGAAGGCCTGAGCCGGGGATGATCTGAACGGTTTGGATCCTGTGAACACCCAACAAAGCGAGGTTGCCGGTTAGGTTGGTCCAATGC